>DASVZW010000101.1:0-1942 GCA_036391475.1 Patescibacteria group bacterium
GAGTTACTTCTATTGGCTCAGTTCCAAAAAAAGAATAACCACATAACCTTTGAAACCTATAGCCTCCAAGAACTTATAAAAAATTCCATCTCGGAAGTTGCCTCGATTTCCAAAAAGAAAAATATAACCATAAAGAACAACATTCAAGATATTAAGATTGAAGGTAACAAAGAAAGTCTGAACAAACTTTTCGTTATTATTCTGGACAACGCCATCAAATATAGTCCTGAAAAAACGGTCATCACCATAGATAGAAAAAAATCCGATGGACAGGTGTATATTTACTTCAGAGATCAGGGGATTGGTATCGGTGAGAAAGATCTTCCTCATGTATTCGACCGTTTTTATCGCGCCGATACAGCCAGATCAAAAGCTGACTCCGGTGGATATGGCTTAGGCCTATCCATCGCCAAAAGAATTGTCGAATTGCACCATGGAAAAATTAGCGTCTCCAGCAAACTAGGAAAAGGAAGCACCTTTATCATCAAGCTACCTAGCTAAATTCAGTTTCTTTTAAGTATCTAAGAATAAATTACGAGACGAAACTAATAAAACAACAACATGCCAGACAAAATAGTAGAAATAAAAAACAAGGTGATCGGCCTGTCGCTGACAATGACAATAGTCATTGCTTTGGTGATCATTGGCGGTGGCTGGTTTGCATATAACAAAATAAATTCAGCCAAAACTTCGCAACCCACGTACCAAACTGCTCAAGTAGAAAAAGGCACTTTGATCACTACCGTCACAGCTTCCGGTAATATCACGGCCGGTAATAATTTAACTATTTCCACCACTGCTACCGGTACGGTAAGAAATGTTTATGTTAAAAACGGTGATACCGTGAAGGCAGGCCAGAAAATTGCCATCATCACCTTGGATCAAGATGCTCTCCAACGCCAGGCGTCAGCTTGGGCATCCTATTTATCTGCCAAAAATAACGTTCAAACAGCCAACGATAAACTTAATTCACTTCAGGCTACCGAGTTTACCGCCAATCAGAAATTTATGAACGATGCGGTCGCCAGAGATCTTGAAACGACCGACCCGACATATATTGAAGAAAACGCCTCGTGGTTACAAGCTGAAGCCGACTACAAAAATCAATACAATGCTATTCAACAAGCCCAGGCCAGTCTTACCAGTGCCTGGTACTCATACCAACAAGTATCACCGACGATCACCTCGCCGGCCGATGGTGTTATTTCGAATCTAATGATCGCCAACGGTACTGTTATCAGTGCCAATACCTCAAGCAACAACTCGGTTACTTCCCAACAATTGGGTACTGTAAAAAGACCAAACGAAACAACACAAGCAACCGTAGCTTTGTCGGAAATAGACGCTGCAAAAGTCAATCCTGATCAAAAAGTCACCATCACTATGGACGCCTACCCCGACAAGACTTTTACCGGTAAAGTATTGGTAGTCAACACCAATGGATCTGTTAGTTCTGGAGTTACCACCTATCCTGCAACTATCCAATTCGACACTGCTTCGGGCAACATTTATCCCAATATGGCAGTAACCGCCAAGATTATTACTAATATTAAGGATAATGTCTTGCTGGTACCGTCGTCTGCCGTCATCACTTCTAACGGACAAAGTAATTTGAGAGAACTCAAGAATGGCGTCCTCACCAATATTCCTGTCATCACCGGCGATTCAAATGATACTCAAACAGAGATTATCTCCGGCATCAATGAGGGTGACACTATTGTTACCAGTGTAGTCAGTCGTAGCTCTTCTACAAATTCATCCACCACAACTTCACCTTTTGGTGCCAGAACCGGCGGATTTGGAGGCGGAGCTCTACTGGGCAGATAACATGACCGAAAAACCCATTATCATCACCAAGCACTTGTCTAAAATCTACAAGACAGAAGCTCTTGAAACTACTGCCTTATCGGATATCTCCTTCCAAATTAACAAGGGTGAGTTT
>DASVZW010000102.1:0-2829 GCA_036391475.1 Patescibacteria group bacterium
CGTCATTACCTCTCCCCAGCTACTCAGCCGTTTTAAGAGTATTTTAAAAGTAGTCAAGACGGAAACTAGTCAAGTTATCGTCAGTCCCGTGTATGCCGCTACCAAGATCGCTTCACCCTCGGCGGCTCCATCCATTGTTCCTATCCCTACCGAAGCACTTCGGCCAATTCAAGAGGACCGGTCCACCAGTATCCGCTTTGACGTCGAGTGGCCTAGAGCAGTCCGATCATTTATGAAGAACCCACTTTTGGGAACCGGTTATTCCTCACTTACTTTGGCAACCGACAACGACTATTTGAGAGCTATTGGGGAAACCGGCCTTCTAGGTTTATTGGTTTTCCTGTCGTTATTTACCGGCTTATACAAAGCCCTTGATTGCCGTATCAAAGATAGTACCGGAATCAACAAGATCATCATCATATCCTGCCTGGGAATTTTGGTCTTTTTCCTGATCACAGCACTTTTCCTCGACGTTTTCGAAGCCAGCAAGATCGCTATTTTATTCTGGGCCTTTATGGGATTGGCAATTAGTATAAAACCACATGAATAGAATTAAAGTTTTCCTTCTGGCGCTCATTGTTATCCTCGGTTTGTGGGTCAGACTTTACAAAATCGATAACCCGGTCGCCGACTGGCACTCTTTCCGTCAAGCAGATACTTCCTCGGTTACAGAAGAGTGGTTGAAACATGGAGTAAACGTTTTGGCCCCCGCTTATCAGGACCATTCCAATATTCAGTCCGGAAAAGATAATCCTCATGGTTACCGTATGGTCGAATTCCCCGTTTACAATCTTTTGCATTATGGAGTTTATAAACTTGATCCGGGATTGGGAATCGATAAAGCCGGCAGAGTCACATCGGTAATTCTTTCTCTCATTTCAATCGTTTTGATATTTTTGATAGGAGATAGATTATCCGGTTTTTTTGTTGGATTTATGGCAGCCCTCTTTATGGCCATTCTTCCATTCAATATTTATTATTCGCGAACCATTCTCCCTGAGCCGCTGACGATCGTCACAGTTTTGGCTTCATATTTCTTCCTTCTGTTGTCGGCGGAAAAAGAGTCAAAACAAAGAAAACTTTGGTTCTATTTGAGTGCCATCAGTCTCTCGATCTCGATACTGGTAAAGCCCTACGCAATATTTTTTGTTTTACCACACGCCGCCTTGATCTTTAGACTGCTGGTCCAACAACGTTTAAACATCCTCGATATTTTTCTATACGGAGGAATTGCCTTGGGGCCATTTGGCTGGTGGAGAAGACATATCCTCTCATATCCTACTGGTATTCCCGCTAGCGATTGGCTGCTCAACTCTAGTGGTATCAGGTGGCGCCCGGCTTGGTTCCGTTGGCTATTCGCTGAACGCTTGGGAAGATTGATACTCGGAATATATGGCACTATTTTCTTGATATTAGGCCTTATCGCTAAACCCAAACATGAAGGTGTGGCCTACTGGCTTTGGTTTATAGGAATCCTGACATACTTTTCAGTAGTTGCGGGGGGAAATGTCCAACACGATTATTACCAAGCCATTATAATTCCGTTCCTAACTCTGATTTTGGCTAAAGGTGTAAGTTTGGTATTGAGTCTCTCTACTACAACATACTCTCGATGGCTAACTATATTAATGACGATACTTAGTTTTGGTTTTATGATCTCACTTGCTTGGTATGATATCGAGCCTTATTACCACATTAATAACCCGGCCATAATTGAAGCAGGCAAGGAAGTCGATCGGCTTACTCCTAAAGATGCCCTAGTTATCGCACCCTACAATGGTGACACCGCCTTCCTATACCAAACCCGCCGCACTGGTTGGCCTATTGGATTTTATATCGAAGATAAAATGTCTAAAGGGGCTACTTATTATGTGTCTGTTGTTTATGACGACGAAGCTAGATCGTTGGAAAAACAATACACTCTTGTCGAAAAGACCGATAAGTTTATTATTATTAAGCTAACTCCTCCCGCTAAATGAAAGTATTAATGCTCACCCCATATTTGCCTTTTCCTGATTCCTCAGGTGGGCAGATCAGGACACTAAACATTCTTAAACATTTGTGCAAAACCGATGAAATTACACTTTTTTCTTTGATCAAGGATAAAAAAGAGAATGAAAACATTCCTCAGTTGCTTAAGTATTGTAAAAAAGTGGTTACTTTTGAGAGAAGCAAAACCCCTTGGACTCTCTCCAATATACTAAAGACCGGTTTCTCTCTCGACCCATTCCTAATCGTCCGTAACTCGGCTCCTGGGGTTAAGGCAGCGGTTGCTAAAGAGCTCAAGTCAGAAAGATATGACATTATTCATGCCGAAACATTTTATGTTATGCCTCATATTCCCAAAACCGAACTTCCGGTAGTGATGGTAGACCAGACTATCGAATACTTGGTATATAAACACTATGTTGACCAAACCGCTCCTTGGTTTTTGAAACCGCTTTTACAGATCGATGTTAAGAAACTTGAAGCCTCCGAAAGATTTTACTGGCGGAAGGCCGACCAGGTTGTTGCTGTCTCCGAAGCCGACAAATTAGAAATGCGTAAACTCGAACCTGATCTTGGAGTAGAAATTGTTCCCAACGGAGTAAATCTAGACCTATTCCAGAAAAAAACCGACTGGAACACCAAAGAAAAAGTGATCCTTTTTATCAGTAACTTCAAATGGCTTCAAAATGTTGAAGCGGCCCACATTTTAATTTCAAAAGTTTTTCCTTTGGTCCAGAAAGCTTATCCCGAAGTCAAATTATGGATCATTGGGCAACACGTTCCTGAAGATATTAAATCAAAAAACATTCCTGGACTAACAGTAAAATCTGTGCCTGAGAA
>DASVZW010000103.1:0-9856 GCA_036391475.1 Patescibacteria group bacterium
TGTCTTGCTGGCAGGAGGGCTCTAGGGGCTTGACATTTAGGTAATTTCGTATACCATGGAGGGGTATATCAATAATGGAAAAAAATGTCAATTGAAGAAAAGAAAAAGCTCCAAGTAATGCTAAAAAGAATTCAAGGCCAAGTCGGTGGAATTGAGAGAATGGTTGGCGAAGACAAAAGCTGTGAAGCGGTTGTAACTCAAGTTACGGCGGCAATGAGCTCTCTAAAGACAGTGGCAAAGACCTTATTGGCAGATGCAGTAACCGGATGCAGTAAAGACGAATATTCTAAATTATTAAAAAGATTTTTATAAATTAATTAATATTTAAAATAAAAATGGCAGTAATACATTTTACAGATCAAAATTTTGAGGAGATGGTTTTAAAAAGCGAAAAACCAGTATTGGTAGACTTTTATGCGGACTGGTGCGGACCATGCAGGGCGGTGGCTCCAATCGTAGAGGAAATGGCCAACACGTATTCAGGAAAGATGCTGGTGGGTAAGGTTGATGTCGATGTAAATTCGATGGTAGCCGGAAAATATGGAGTGATGAGTATCCCAACCGTGATATTGTTTGATAAGGGCAAAGAAGTCGAAAGACAGGTTGGCTTTGGAGGTAGAGATATGTATGTTGGAATGATTAAAAAGGTAGTTAAGTAATATGGCTATCAGGGATGTGGTGATCATCGGAGGCGGTCCAAGTGGTTTTACGGCGGCTATTTATTTGGCCAGAGCGACCTTGTCGCCTTTGGTGATCGCCGGTGAGAAAAAAGGCGGACAGCTGATGTTTACCACCGAAGTGGAAAACTTCCCCGGTTTTCCGGAGGGTATTCTTGGTCCAGACCTGATGTTTAAAATGGAAGATCAGGCCAAAAAATTTGGGGCTGAGATCAGGAATGAAAACGTAACAAAAGTCGACTTACTGGGAGAAATTAAAAAAGTATGGATCGGCGAAGAACTGATCGAGGCAAAAACGGTAGTAATTTCCACCGGAGCCAGTGCCCGAATGTTGGGTGTAGGAGAAGAAAAGTTGTTGGGAAGAGGAGTAAGTACTTGCGCTGTTTGTGACGCAGCCTTTTTCAAAGAGAAAGATACTTTTGTAATTGGTGGGGGTGATGGAGCGATGGAGGATGCATTAGCCCTAACAAAGTTTGCCAATACGGTGACCGTGGTTCATAGGCGAGGAGAATTTAGGGCCAGCAAAATAATGCAAGATAGAGTTCTTCATCATCCAAAGATAAAGGTGATTTGGAACAGCGAGGTGAGCGGAATCTTGGGAGAAGATAAGCTGACCGGTGTAATAGTAAAGAATGTTGAAAATGGTCAGCTGTCGGAAATGAAGGCCGATGGTTTGTTTTTGGCTATCGGTCATTTGCCGGAGACAAAGTTATTCGAAGGGAAACTGGAACTAAATAGTAAAGGCTATCTAATGACAACAACCACCGGCATATTGGGTGATGGGTGGAAGGTTACGGAAAAAGACTATTTTCTGGAGGGTTATCCAACAATGACTTCAGTTGAAGGTGTCTTCGGCTGTGGTGATGTCGTGGATTACAGATATAAACAGGCAGTGACGGCAGCAGGTATGGGATGTCAGGCAGCTTTGGATGTAGAAAAGTACATAACCGGAAGCGTAAGCAGCTATTAAGGTTATAATTTGATCATGGATTTAACCGATCAAATAAGACAGGCCATTTCAGATATATATGATGTTCCGGATTTCGTGGTTGAGCATCCGGCAGATGAAAATAAAGGAGATCTGGCTTCTAACGTAGCTATGGTGTTAGCAAAAAGAGAAAGAGTGAATCCTTTGGAAAAAGCGAAGGAGATAGTAGATAGGCTTAAAGAAAGTGAACAACTTAAAGATAATTTCTCAAAAATCGAAGTGGCCGGTCCAGGATTTATTAACTTTTGGGTTAAGGATAAATTTTATCTAGGAAAACTAAAAGAAGTCATTGAAGGCAAAAATGACTTTGGAAAAAATTTAGATAGAAATAAAGAAAGAGTGATCATCGAATTTACCGATCCAAACCCATTTAAGGTATTCCATATTGGTCACTTGATGAGTAATGCTATTGGAGAATCATTGAGCAGATTAATCGAGTTTTCAGGAGCTCGAGTTTGTAGAGCCTGCTATCAGGGCGACGTGGGAATTCATGTAGCTAAAGCAATTTGGGGAATCAAAGAGATGCTTGATGAACAGAATCAGAAGATCGATCAATGGGAGGATATACCGCTAGATAAGAGGGTGTACGAAATGGGAAGAGCTTATGCCAGGGGAGCAAAAGAGTACGAAGAAAGTACCGAGGCGAAAGATAAAATTGAAAAATTAAATAAAGAAATTTATCAAAGAACCGATGACAGTTTGAATACGATCTATGATCTTGGAAGAAGATGGAGTTTAGAATATTTTGAGAAGATCTATGACACTTTAGGAACAAGATTTAATGAATATTTCTTTGAAAGCGATACTAGTGAAAGAGGATCGGAGTTGGTTAGAGAATTTTTGTCGAAAGGTGTTTTTGAAGAAAGCCAGGGAGCCATAATTTTTAACGGTGAAAAATATGGTTTGCATACAAGAGTTTTTATTAATAGCATGGGTCTACCAACTTATGAAGCTAAAGAACTGGGTTTGGCTAAGGCAAAATTTGAACGGTTTGAATACGACAAGTCAATCATCGTGACGGCAAATGAGATAAATGATTATTTTAAAGTATTAATAAAAGCCTTGAGTTTGATCTATCCCGACCTGGCGTTTAAAACCGAACATATTGGTCACGGAATGTTGAAGTTGAAATACGGGAAGATGTCATCGAGAACCGGTGAGGTGGTATCCGGTGAAGGTTTGATCGACGATGTCAGCGTCGAAATAAAAAAGAAGATGGAGGAAACCGGAAAAATAAAAGAAATAACAGATGTCGATAATGTAATTAAAAAAGTAGCGGTAGGAGCAATCAAGTATTCGATGTTAAAGCAAAGCCCGGGCAAGGATATAATCTTTGATTTTGAGACATCATTGTCTTTTGAAGGAGACAGCGGGCCTTATCTCCAATATGCATATGCCAGAGCAATAAACATTTGGGAAAAAGGAGGCCGAAAGGAATTAACCGATTTTGACATAGAGACAGAAATATCAGAGGAAGAGAGACAGCTGATTAAATGGATGGCCAGATTTGAAGAAATTGCCGAAGCGGCTGGGAGAAATCTAACTCCAAACTTGATTTGTTCTTATTTGATTGAATTATCGGCCAGATTTAATTACTTCTATACAAAGTGCCAAGTAAACGGTAGCGAAAAGGAAAATTTAAGGTTGATGATGACTCTGGCAACCGCCCAAATAATCAAGAATGGATTGTGGCTTTTGGGGATAGAGACAGTGGAGAAAATGTAACAAAAATACAATACTTTGTGGTTAATTGTTGTGGGTGTAAAAGCTGGTAAAATTAGCCATGGCATCAAGACTTGAGGAAATCCTAAAAGAGAGAGAAAAAAAGATCGATTCATTGAAACAGATGGGTATTGAGTTGTATCCGGCCAAATCAAAGAAAGAAGCGGCCAATAAAACGATTGTTGAGAAATTTCCTGAGTTTGAAGGAAAAACAATGACTTTGGCAGGAAGAATAATGGCTTGGAGGGAACACGGAAAACTTATTTTTGCCAATATTAAAGACCAAAGCGGATCTATACAACTTTTCATAAGAGAAGATCAGATGGGTCCAACAAACAAAGAGACTCAAACACTGGGTTTTTTGGATTTGGAATTGTTGGATATTGGAGATTTTATTCAGGCGACCGGTGAAGTAGTAAAGACTAGAACCGGAGAAGTGTCCCTAATGGTCAAAGAAATCAAACTACTGACCAAGTCGAGATTGCCTTTACCCGATAAATGGTCCGGGATGTCCGACCCAGATGAGATCTTTAGAAAGAGGTATTTGGATCTATTAATGGAACCGGGTAAGATGGAAAGGTTTGAAAGAAAATCAAAGTTTTGGGATGAAACAAGAAAGTTCTTAAAGAGTAACGGTTTTATTGAGGTCGAAACCCCTGTTTTGGAAAGTGTAACCGGTGGAGCGGATGCTAAACCGTTCATCACTCACATGAATTCTATCGATCAAGATTTTTACTTAAGAATTTCAACTGAGCTTTATGAAAAAAGATTGATCGGCGCCGGATTTGAGAAGATATTTACTTTGGGGCCTAATTTCAGAAACGAAGGGATGGATGACGAACATATGCCGGAATATTACCAGTGTGAATGGTACTGGGCCTTTGCTGATTATAGAGACAATATGAAATTGGTACATGACTTATATTTACACTTAGCCAGAGAGGTATACGGTAAGACAGAATTCGAAACCAGGGGTTACAAATTTGATCTGGCAAATGATTGGGTAGAGATCGACTATGTTCAAGAAATTAAAGATCAAACAGGTGTAGATATCTTTACGGACGACGATGCCAAAATGAAAGAAGTGATCCATAAGTCAGGCATAAAATTAACCGGCGAAATAACCAGAATGAGATTAATTGATAATTTATGGAAAATCGTTAGAAAAGATATCGCGGGCCCGGCTTTCTTGGTGAAGGTGCCGAAGTTTGTATCACCTTTAGCTAAAAACATGCCGGAAAATCCGAGTTTAACTGAACGATTCCAACCAATTATCGCCGGTTCGGAACTGGGTAATGGTTACTCTGAGCTTAATGATCCATTGGAACAAAAAGAAAGATTTGACGAACAACAGAAGGCCAGAGAATCAGGGGATGAAGAGGCTCAGATGATGGATACCGACTTTGTGGAAATGCTATCTTACGGGATGCCACCAACTTCCGGGTATGGTTTTTCCGAGAGGCTATTCTGGTTCATGGAAAACGTATCGGCCAGAGAGGGAACACTATTTCCACCAATGAGAGTGAAAAAAGAGAATTAAAAAACCACCCGGGTGGGTGGTTAGGCTTGGATGATCGTCCATCCAGATCCGAGTGAGAGACGCTTTCCCATTTTTTTGTCATTGTACAAATGGAATTCTTCTCCGATGCCAATCTCGCGCCGGCCGGCCTTTTTCAAGGTTATTAGTATTGTGCCTTCGCGCAGAGTGACACCCTTGATTTGATCCTGGGAAACTGTTCGCTCTTCAGATAAGAAGTGACGAAATTCTTTGAGTTCAACCCGGGGGTTGGTTCCAAGGGCTGTCTTGATCTTGGCCACAAGCTGTTGGCCATTCGATCCAGTGAGAATGAACTTGGCCATGGGGCCTCCTTTGTGCCTAAATGTGCGTAAACTAAGGTGGATTATACACCCTATAGTAATATTAATCAAGTGATGGTGTATACTAAGAGTACAAGTTAATTGTGCCTACGACCCGGATTAACCAACCGACAGGTGCAGGAAGTGAACGCCAATGTTCAAATTAAGCGACCACATGGTAAGCAGGATGGAACCGCCCGGAAGGGCTCCTGCAGACGATATAAGTGGTCTTTTTTATTATTAAGTACATTAATTTGATCTTTATTTCAAACAGTTAGTTTCTGTCATGTTTGGCCGTTTGAAAAACGGACGCTATTTTACCTGCGTAAAATCCGTCCTGACTTTCAGCAAAAAATTCTGTGATTACACAGAAACCATGCTTTTTTGCTTTGCGCGATCTTTTCAAACCAGCCAAAACATTTCGAAACTATGTATCTAAAATAAATATCAAATAGAAATAAAAAACATATGGATGAACAAAAACTGCATGCATTAAGACATAGTGCCGAACATATACTGACCCAGGCAATGGAGAGGCTTTGGCCGGGGAAAGTTATTAAGGCTATGGGGCCGGCGATCGATACCGGTTTCTATTTTGACTTTGATTTATCGCCAGATCTAAAGATCACGGAAGCCGATTTTCCAAAGATCGAGAAGGAAATGGAAAAAATCGTTAGAGAAAATTTACCGATAACCAGAGCCGTAGTGTCGGCGGAAGAAGCCAGAAAATTGTTTGCCGACAACCCATATAAACAGGAATGGATAGACAAAGCTGTTGAAAATAAAGAAGAAATTTCGATCTACTGGACAGGAGAACCGGATAAACAAGGTTCGTTTGTTGATCTGTGTGCCGGTCCCCACGTAAGTTCGACAGGTGAGGTAAAAGCATTCAAGTTATTGTCTCTCGCCGGAGCATATTGGCATGGAGATGAAAAAAATAAAATGTTGGTGAGAATTTATGGAACAGCTTTTGGCGATAAAGATTCCTTGGATAAATATATTTGGCAAATAGAAGAAGCTAAGAAGCGTGATCATAGAAAGATCGGGAAACAAATGGGTCTGTTTACTTTTTCGGATCTGGTTGGAAGTGGTTTGCCTCTTTATACCCCTAAAGGAGCGTTTATAAGAAGAAAGTTGAATGAGTATGTGGAAGAGATGCAGGTGGCTAAAGGCTACACTCAAGTATGGACTCCACAAATCGCTAAGGCTGATCTGTTTAAAATGTCGGGTCATTATGACAAATATAAGGACAGCATGTTTAGAGTGGTATCGAATTTTTCCGATGAGGAAATGTTCCTAAAACCGATGAACTGTCCCCAACACACCCAAATATACGCAAGCGCTCCAAGAAGTTATAAGGACCTACCGGTAAGGTTTTCGGATTTTGCGATGCTTTATCGAGATGAAAAGCCGGGTGAATTAAACGGGCTGGGGAGAACGAGAGGATTTTCTCAAGACGATTGCCATATTTTTTGCAGAGAAGATCAGGTAGATGAGGAGATCGATATCGCCTTACAGATGACAAAGAAAATTATGGCGACTTTTGGTTTTAAGTATAAATACAGATTGTCGACGAGAGACATGGAACATCAAGAGAAGTACTTGGGTGACCCTGCAGTTTGGGATAAGGTTGAAAAATGGGCCGAAAAAATAATGGAGAGGAATGGTATTGAATATTTTCAAGGTCCAGGAGAAGCCGCTTTTTATGCTCCCAAAATGGATTTGATCGCTACCGACGCTTTGGGTAGAGAGTGGCAATTGTCTACCGTTCAAATAGATTTTGTGATGCCTCAAAGATTTGGATTGACCTATACAGACCAAGACGGAACCCTAAAGAGTCCGGTGATGATACACAGAGCAATAATCGGCTCTGCAGAAAGAATGATGATGGTGCTGATCGAGCAATTTGCCGGAGCTTTTCCGATTTGGATCGCGCCAGTTCAAGTAGCGGTTTTGCCAATTTCGGATAAAACAATGGATAAGGCAGAAGAGATCGCCAATAAGTTGACATCCAGAGGTGTGAGAATAGAACTTAAAAAAGAAGCAGATTCTTTGGGTAAAAAAATCAGAAATGCTGAAGCCGAGAAAGTTCCGTATATGTTAATCATTGGAGAAAAAGAAGCGGAAAGCGGTATGGTTTCCGTGAGACAGAGAGGTCAGAAAGACCTTGGGTCAATGTCAATTGATAGCTTCCTAGAAAAAATTGTTAATGAAATTGAAAGTAAAGCTATTTAGTTTCTAACAGATTACAATATATTTTATGGATCAGGATAGAAAGAAAAAACTAATTGACAGTTTTCTGACAAGGGGAGTGGAAAACATCATTCCTAATGGGGAGGCATTAGAGAAAGCTTTGTATAGCGGAAAAGTGCTTAATGTGTATTTGGGGATAGATCCGACGGCTACGAAAATCCATTTAGGCCACGCTTTCCCTTTACGTAAACTGCAAATTCTTTCCGAACTAGGACACCATGTGACATTTTTGATCGGAGATTTTACCGCCTTGGTAGGAGATACATCCGATAAAGACACCGAGAGACCGGTACTAACCAAAGAACAGATCGAAGAAAATTTCAAAGATTACAAAAGGCAGGCCGAAAAGCTGTTGGATTTTTCAAAGGTCGAGCTGCATTACAATAGCGAATGGCTGAGTAAATTGACCTTTTTTGACGTGATCAAATTATGCGGTCATTTTTCTTTAAATGATTTCATTAGTAGAGAATTGATCAAAAAAAGATTGTCCGAAGGAAAGAGAGTAAGCCTGCCGGAAACCTTATATCCAATTATGCAGGGATATGACAGTTACAACATGGATACCGACATCCAACTTGGTGGAACAGATCAAACTTTTAATATGCAAGCCGGAAGAACCTTGCTTAAAGATCTCAAAAATAAAGATTCGTTCATCGTGGCGAATGGTTTCTTATCGGGAACTGATGGAAGGAAAATGAGTAAAACTTGGGGGAATGCCATATGGTTGGAAGATTCACCTGAAGAAATATTTGGGAAGGTCATGTCAATTTCCGATGATGTAATAATTTCTTACTACACGATGGGAACCAACGCCGATGTTGACGTGATTGAAGATGCTAAAAAGAGATTGGCCTCAGGCGAGAACCCAATGAATATTAAGAGAGAGCTGGCCAGAAGGATCGTTTCCGAACTCTCCGGTGAAGATAAAGTAGCCAATGCCGAAGATTATTTTCAAAAGACAGTGGTGGAAAAATCGGTAACCGAAGAGGCTGTTGAGGTGAAATGGAAGGAAGAAAATATCGAAGTTGAGGAATTAATTAAAATATTGATCGATAAAGGATTTGCGGCCAGTAATGGTGAAGTTAAAAGACTCATCGAACAAGGAGGTTTGTATATTAACGGTGAACGAGTGAGTAAGGATAAACATCTCTATGCAGTAGGAGAGGGTGTGGTGAGGTTTGGAAAAAGAAAGTATTTAAGACTAATTGGCTAATAACCAAAAAGGTCAGGAGAAAAATCGGAATTTAAAGAAGAAAGATCATCTAAGGAAATGACGCCGGTTATTTTGACGTTGACTATATCCGGATTGCTAAGCTCGTTGGAAAGAACTTCAATGCGCATAACTTGAGTATAGATACTGACGCCATGAGGATTGCAGAAGCTAAGCCTGAGGTGTTCTTGGGGATGACGAAAAAAAGAGATCACTTGATCTTGGCGTAGCCTTAGAAAAGTAACAAAAGCTTGGTGCGTAGGGTGGAGGGCATCAGGACCGGTGAAAGCGTCAAGTAGGCGAAGATCAGGCATGTGGTAGATCTCGAGGACTTTTTCTTTTTCCTTGTCCATTTGTGTTAATATATACAACATATGCGTCTAACAAGCCATACCCATCATTATTTAGCAACCTGTATCGCCGGGAGGCATTAACGGATAAGTTTTTCCTTGAAGTAATCTATATACCTCCCAAGTGGAGGTTTTTTATTATTAAAATAGTTCTAAAATACATTTATGAATACAAAAAAGGTAAATCCGAGAATTTTATCCGGGTTTATGGAATTATTGCCAGCTGAACAGCTACTCTTCAATAAATTTGTTGACACGATCAAAGAAACCTATGAAGAGTTTGGTTTTGCGCCTTTGGATACTCCAATAATCGAGCTGTCGGAGGTATTGTTGGCAAAAATCGGAGAAGATACTAAGAAAGAAATATATAGATTTAATAGAGGAGATGATGATTTGTCTTTGCGTTTTGATCTCACAGTGCCATTGGCCAGATTTGTGGCCATGAATACATCAAATATAAATTTTCCGTTCAGGAGATATCAATTAGGTAAAGTGTTCAGGGGAGAAAGACCACAAAAGGGTAGATTTAGAGAGTTTTATCAATGTGATATCGACATCATAGGGAATGGATCACTCAGCTTGGTAAACGATGCAGAAATACCAGCCATTATTTATAGTCTGTTTAATAAACTGAACGTAGGCAATTTTGTAATAAAGATCAGTAATCGAAAGATCCTTAATGGACTAGTGGAAGCATTAGGTTATCCTGAAAAAACAGAAGAGGTCTTGAGAATGGTAGATAAAATGGACAAAATCGGCCTGGAAGGAGTGGTTGAAGAACTAAAAAAGATAGGACTAC
>DASVZW010000104.1:0-1818 GCA_036391475.1 Patescibacteria group bacterium
GGCATATTAGTCTCCTATTCTTTTTTGACCGTATCGCAAAACAAGATCAGACAGATCAGAGCGATCGGTCCAAAGATCATCGTCAACAAAAACCAGTTCAATCCGCTGCGGTTCTTGGTGCCGGCAATAAAGGCTGCGATCAGAGCCAGAACGAACCAACTGCTGAGCACGGAAGAGTGATCCATCTTTCCTCCTCAATATCGGTTTTGAATGAGCTTAAGACCCATAATATACCACATCCGAGGCTAAAAATCAAGTTTTGGCCTTATGAACCTATCATGAATTCAACTACATCTCCGTCTTTCACCACATAATCTTTACCCTCAAACCTGACTTTTCCTTTATCGGCAGCCCCTTTCCAACCTTCGTTCACCACGAACTCATCATAGTCACAAACCTTGGCTTTAATGAATTTTTTCTCAAAATCGGTATGGATCACCGCTGCCGCTTGCGGTGCTTTAGTTCCCTTTTCAATGGTCCAAGCTCGGCTTTCCATCTCACCGGTGGTCAGAAAACTAATAAGACCCAATGTCGCATAAGCCTTCTTTATCAACTTATCCAAACCCGATTCATTTATACCCAGCTCCTTCAAATAAGACCTGGCGTCTTCTTCGCTCAAGCTGGAAAGCTCCGACTCAACCTTTGCACATATATAAACGTTGTCATCTTCGTTGTTTAATCTTGAATCGTCCTCACTAACGTTAAATACTCTTATCTCTTTTTTAGAGGTCAACAAAAACAGGTCTCTTACCAATTCCATTTCCTCAGTATTAAGTACGTCCCTGGCCGGTCTGCCGGAGTTTAAACCTTCATAAAGCTTATCCACTGCGGCTTTCTTTTTTTCCATGCCTTTTTGTCTCAAATCTTTGCCGTCTCTAACTCTGGTCACTGTTTCAAGATCTTTTAACACCAATTCTGTCTCTATCACCGCATAATCCTGATCCGGATTGACACTCCCTTCCTTAACAATCTCGGAATCCTTAAAGTCCCTCAAGACCTGGAGAATGACATCACATTCCCTAATGTGGGTTAAGAATTTATTTCCCAACCCGGCCCCGGTAGCCGCGCCTGCCACCAGCCCGGCGATGTCCACGAACTCTACCGTCGCCGGTACTATTTTCTGGCTATTTGAAAGTTTGGCAAGTACTTTTAATCTTTCGTCCGGCACTTCTACTACCCCCACGTTTGGTTCAATAGTCGCAAAAGGGTAATTTGCCACCAAAGCCTGCTGCCTTTTTAACAAAGCATTAAATAAGGTGGATTTACCCACATTTGGAAGACCGACAATACCTACTTTCAAACTCATTTGTATATTTTATATCAAGCTGATAACAAGCGTAAGCGATTATCGGCGCGGATATACGAGGAAACACAGTAAGATATTTCCATAATAAGTATTATGGAAAAGATTACGAGTAAGCTCGTATATCAAGCTGGTAACAAGCGTAAACGGTTATTCACTTAGTGATATAAATAATTGACAAAAAATCCCCCTCTTTCGAGGGGGACGTTGTTCTTTTGGAGTCCTAGCTCCAGGACACGCAGATCATAATGATGAGCAATGCCCAAAAACCGGGGTTGAGTGCGCCTTGCGCGGCGGTGAAATTGGCAGCCAAGTAGCCGACGGCCAGGATATGCAGCCAACCGACCAACCAGATCACAATCGAAGCAACGGCTCCCATCACCAGACAGCTTGAGGCAGTGAAGACCGCCCCCGCACCACGTCCGGTAAGCATTGAGATCAGGACCATAACGACGATGGCGATCACTGCCACTAACGCAACCCAGCCAAAAAATCCTTGGATCGAATGCAGATTG
>DASVZW010000105.1:0-3379 GCA_036391475.1 Patescibacteria group bacterium
TTCCGGATAGGATGAGAGTGTATTTGGCTCCAACAAAGAGGTCAGGGTTCGCGGATCCAGGAAATGCGCTAGATGTTGCAACATCACTGGGATTTTTGTTTAAACCATTGGAGCAGAGTGATGTGGAATGGATCTGGACAATTCAAGATCAATTAAATTCCAAACTGGATATGAATATTGTCAGTGGGCAATTCGTCATGTCGAGACAGTGGCAGAATAACCCTTCATTGGCAGCGATGGCGAATTTCACATCGGACAAGCAGGTCGTTACCGATACGGAAAATTATTTAAAAAAAATAGATCTGTTACCCAACGATACCGTAGGGGTGGAGAAAGTTAGTTACCTTAAGGCAGATGCCAGTAATTTAGTCAACGCATTATCTTTATCTGACGCCGATTTTGTTCAGCTGGATCTATTTAGAAAAAATATTGATGAAATTGACCCCAATAGTAAAACTAAAGAGGTCTTAGCCAGCTACCCGTTCTACAGAACCGATCCAAGTAAGGGGTTGATCAGAGTGATCGTATCAGGCAGCAATACTCAAAGTGAAAAAATCATTTATTTAGGATATGCGTATACGGCAGTTCAATACGATAAAAGCGGCACTTATCCAATCAAAACAGGTGATGAAGCCTGGTCTGAGTTACAAAAGGGTGGCGGTTTCGTAACGGCAAATAGCCCGAAGATGGGCGATGTAAAAATCAGAAGGATCTTTCTGGGGTATTATGACGCAGATAACGGACAGAACTATTCTATGCCGGTATATATTTTCCTTGGCGATCAAGGCTTTACTGCATATGTCTCGGCAGTTAAAGATTCTTGGATAAAGACAAAATAAAAATAATGTGTTCAAGAATTATCCGATGATAATTCTCTCGTCCTGCTTTGCCAAGATCGTCACGAGCTTGGCCTCACCTCTTTGAGTACACAGCCCCGGCCAAAACTACCGTCGTCGTTTTGTCACTCCTCGAATTTGTTTTCCACCTTAAAATCTCCTCAAGGGATATTTTAAGGAAAACAAATTCTCAGAGCCAGCTATAGTTGGTGTAGACCCAGTCGAGAAGTTTTTCAGTTTCACCAAAGCGGTCATCGCTGCCTAAGACCGAAGAAATTATTGGATGATCATATTTATCCGCATAGGTAACCAAACACTCGCCGGCTAAGGGCGTCCATCCTGTTTTAACACCGAGGATGCCCGGCTGACCCAACAAAATATTGGTGGATTCGAGTGGATAGACGTGACCTTTTAAACTTTTTAAAGTAATTTTTTTAGTAGCAACAATATTTTTGAAAATATTCCTTTGTAGTGCATTCAAAGCTATCTCGGTAATATCATAGGCCGACGTGTAATGGTTTGGCCCTTCGACACCGGAAACATTGGTGAAGTGAGTGTTCAGAAGGCCAAGCTGCCGGGCTTTTTGATTCATTTTGGCAACGAAAGCATAGTAGCCACCAGGGTAATTTTCGGCTAAAGCTACGGCTGCATCATTACCAGAAGGTATCAACAAGGCGTAAAGCATGTCATTGGCCAACAGTTGGTCGTTTGCTCTAAGATCTGCGGTGCTACCTTCGGCTTGGGCCCCGTTGGTAACGTTCAAAACACTGTCCTCATTGTAATAATCCATTGCCACAATGGCGGTCATGATCTTGGTCAAAGACGCCGGTTGAAGTTTTTCAGTCGGATTTTTGGCGTAGAGTACTATTCCTGTATTTACATCAACAATAAAAACCGATTTTGCAGTGGTTACCGGAGGTGGATATAAATGAGAAACAGGCATTAGAGGCAAAGTAGTAAAAGCCGCTTTGACCTCCGGCATTTTGTCGGTTTGAAAAATAGTTAACGGAATTGAGGCTGTAAAAGTCGCAATGATCACCAACATAAGAGACGTCACCGTCAGACGAAACTGACGATAGTTGATCATGCTTATAATTTTCATTTTTTATTCTTCCTTTGCAGCCAGCCTAAAGTCAACACGCTCCATATCCCGAGGGAACATACATGCTTCTCTGATATTGGGAAGGCCAAGAATTTGCATTGTCAAACGTTCTACTCCAAAAGCAAAACCACCTTCAGGAGGAACACCGTACCTAAAAGCTTCCAGGAATAAAGTAATCTTTTTTGGGTCCATGTGCCACTCATTGACGTGTTTTAAGAGCTGAAGATAATCATTGATACGGCGACCTCCGGAAGACCACTCAACACCTCGGCATAAAAGGTCCATCCCCTCGTTAACTTCCGGATCCTCCGGATTTGGATAAACATAGAAGGGTTTCTTCCTGGTGGGATAACCGTAGACAAAGACCAAGTCAGAACCGGTTTCTTCTTTAATTATTTTACATATATCTCTTTCATCTTCTGGATTGAGATCTTTTTCTCCCCTGACATCCCGACCGGTTTTTTCCAGTATCTTTTCTTGAGCTTCTTTAAGACTCAGGGTGGGAGTTTTGTCGATATATGCAGGAACATCGATGTTGTACATCTTTAATTCATTGGCACACTTTTCTTTTACCTGATCCAGCATATATTTAATGGTTTTTTCTTCCATATCCCGGACATCGGTCCAACTCTCAATAAAAGCCATCTCGGCATCTAAAGAAACTACCTCAGTGAGGTGGCGAGTAGTAACACTTGGTTCGGCTCGAAAAACTTTATTAACCGAAAAAACCCGTTCAAAAGCACTCATAACAATCTGCTTATAGAGTTGTGGGCTCTGGGTGAGATAAGCTTTTTTGTCAAAATAATCGATAGAAAAAACTTCAGAGCCGCCTTCGGCAGTTTCAGGAACAATCGAAGGAGCTTGGAATTCCATGAATCCCTGATTTTTTAAGTATTCTCTAAAAGAATCAATAATAACGGCTTGGACTTTGAAGATAGCTTGAACTCTTGGATGGCGGAGGGTGAGACCGCGATTGTCCAGTAAGGTAGGTAGCTCAAGATTTAAATCTTCTTTACTAATATCAAAGGGGAGAGTTTCAGCTTTGGCCAGAACCTTGTAATCGGTGACATCGATTTCGATCTTGCCGGTGTTAAGCTCTTGATTGATCGATCTTTCATTTCTTTCTTTAACAACACCGATAATTTCCAAAGCATCCTCCGTACCAAGTTCCGACATTTTTTGATAGCCAACGAGTTGAATTTTTCCGGTCCGATCTCTTAAGTCGATAAAGGTAAGTTTGCCGTGATCACGTTTTGTACTAACCCATCCATTGAGTTTAATAGTTTCACCCACTTTTTTTAGGGCGTCGATGACCAGAGTTCTTTCCATAGCTTTGATTTTATATCAAATCTTATTTTTCTCCAGACAACTTTCTTATTTCCGATCTAGCTTTTGAAGTTTTAACAAATCTCAACCAGTCGCGGTTTGGTTTTTGAAGGTT
>DASVZW010000106.1:0-2698 GCA_036391475.1 Patescibacteria group bacterium
CTGCTGCCCAAAAATATTTTTATCGAGCCCGAAACGAGAAACCAGGGTCCCGCGACGGGTTTGGCGGCTGCTTTTTTAAAGAAGATCGGAAAAGGAGATGAGCCGTTTATGCTTATCCAGGTCGATGACCTGAGATTACCGGAAGAAGAATTTTTAAATTTTATCGAAGCTGCCGAAAAACTTTGCCGGTCCTCAAGCAAATACATTACGGCGGGATTTGTACCCGACCGGGTGGTATTGGGCGTCGATTATCTATTGACCGGTGAGTTAGTCAGTGGAGATGATCCCATTAAAGTTTTTGAGATAGCCGATTACATTGACAGGACCGAGACGGAAAAAATTCAACAATTTATGGACTCGGGCAGGTTGTTGGTTCACGCCAATCACACCACCATGACCCCAAATAATCTCTTGGCGCTTTACGAAAAATATAAACCGGAATGGTACACACCACTGATCGAGATTGCCAAAGGAGCCGATGTGGTAAGCGAGTATGCCAAAATGCCCAAAGGAACACTGGAAGAAGTAGCCAAACAATCTCACAAAGCCGGAAATTCATTAGTGATCCTCACACCATTCAAGTGGATCGACTTCGGCACATGGGAATTTGTGGACCGATTTTATAGGGACAATAATTATTTTCCAAAGAATGGCGGACAAGTTGAGATCGATGGAGAAAATAACTTCTTATGGAGTGAATCCGGAAAAATAATCGCCACCATCGGAGTCAGTGATCTGGCGGTAGTCGAATCCAAAGACGGTATATTGGTTACTCAAAAAAAGTCCAGTGGGAAAGTGGGTCAGATAGTAGATAGGATCAACTCCGGGGATGTTTGATCTTGGCTTGGTGTTTCTGCCATAACTCAGCAACTTTGCCGGAAAAATTTTCCATGAATTTAGACTGTGAGAATTTCTTGGCTTGATCGACACAATCAAAGTAATTAATTTCCAGTTCCTCGAACTTCTTAACAGCTTCGGTCAACGAGTCTTCTGTTTGCTCACCAAAGAACAAACCGGTTTTACCTTCTTCGACGGTTTCCAAAGCTCCGCCTTTGGCATAAGCGATGACCGGCGTTCCGCAAGCCTGCGCTTCCAAGGGAACCAATCCAAAGTCTTCATCTTGAGGGAAAATTACTGCTTTCGCTTTTGAATAGTACTTAATTAATTCCTCGTCTGTCACAGAACCGACAAATTCAATGTTGTCCATCGCCATTTTCTTTAACTTATCAACTTCCGAGCCGGTACCGACTATGATCAAACGCTTTTGTAAAAAATTAAAGGCCTTAATTGCCAGATCGACTTTTTTGTATGGTACCAATCTTGACACTATCAAATAATACTTCCGGGCATCCTTTTTCAGAGGAGAGTCTGTATAAAATTTGTCTTCAATAGATGGGTAAACAATATGCGAATCTGTCAAATAATATTTTTTTATCCTTCTGCTGACCTCATTGGAAATTGCGATGTATTCGTCCGGCCTTTGAGATGTGAGTAAATCTACTGTTCGCAGATATTTTTTGATCATTCCCGGCAAGAGCTTCATTTTTATATCCTGTCCATAGCCCTCTTCTCCACTCCAATAATATCTGGTTGGAGTCAGACAGTAACAAATATGAAGAGTGTCGGGCCTGGTAATAACGGACTTTGAATCACTACTGGTGATGGAGATCACTACCTCATAACGGCTTAGGTCGTGAGTTTCAAATGCTAAGGGTGATATGGGTGCTAGTAGCTCATGCTTATTTCTTAAGAAAGGCAATTTATTTAGAAAGGTGGGGACGACATTAATTTCACTAGCCCACTTGGCTTTTTCCTTGTCATAGACAAGGGTGTATAAAGGCGCGTCGGGAAATAGTTGGTGGAGCATCAACAAGACTCTTTCGGCACCGCCAAATTTATTTACCCTGTCATACACCAAGGCAACTTTCATGAAGCAGATAGATCTTTATAAACTTTTAGTGTCTCTTTGGCCATCTTTCTCCAGCTGTATTTTTTGGCTTGATTCTCTCCTTTGTTAACCAGTTCGTCCCGAAGCTCTTTATCCTTAATAATGGTTTCCAAAAGAAAAACCAACCCGGAAACATCGTTGGGGTCAAAGTATAAAGCAGCATCGCCATAAACTTCCGGCAAACATGTGGCGTTTGAAGAGATCACCGGCAAACCGAGTTTCATGGCTTCCAAACCGGTTAGTCCGAAACCCTCCATCTTGCTGGGGTGAACAAGAGCTAGAGCTAAGCTATAAATTTTGCTGATATCCTGATCTTCGACAAAGCCTAACATTTTTATCCATTTGTCCAAACCTTTGTTTTGGATTTTTTGGTTTTGTCTTTCCCAAAAAACCGATCTGGCACAAATTAAAGCCAACTCAAGATCAACTTCCCTGGTTTGATTATGTTCGGCGATAGCATTAATGAGAACGTCGACATTTTTGTGAGGGTAGACACTGCCGGTATAAACTACAAATGGTTGAGTCAAGCCGTACTTTCTGAGTATCTTTTTCTTTTCATCGGAATCCAAAACTACTTTTGACAAAGAACGATCCACTGCCTCGTAGGTCACCGTAACCTTATTAGGATCCAAATGGAAGGTCTTGATTACATCTTGCTTGACGTATTCCGACGGTGTCAAAATATGGGAGGCCTTTCTGGCAATGACGTTGGTTAAAAATATATAACCTAATCTTTTGACCGAATATAGC
>DASVZW010000107.1:0-6210 GCA_036391475.1 Patescibacteria group bacterium
ACCGGAACCCAAAAATTCCTGGATACCATGGGCCGCGTCGATAAATTTATTGCCAAACGTCAGGCTGCTGCCGGGTTTGTCAAAAAGAGCAAAAACAAAGCTGCTTCAGACAACTCCCCCAAATCTCTTAAAGAGATGCTCGACGTCAAAAAAGCCGAGCCAAAAGCCGAAGCTCCTGTCGTAGCCGAGTAGATACAGCCCGCTGGGCTAGCGGTTTCCCCAATTACCAAGAAAAATTTAGTGTAATCTTTTCTTATGGATATTAACCCCTATCTACAAGGAGAGATCGACCGCCTTCAAAGCCAGATCAAAGCTGATGAGGTCATTTTGTCGGACCCTGAACTCGGTCCTCTGGCCAAAGCTGAAATCGAAAATCTCCAACTTCAAATCGCTCAACTCCAATCTGGGCCTGAAACCCACGAAGAAGATGCTGCCACCGGCAACCTGGATAATTCTCCTGCCATAATTGAAATTCGTGGCGCCGCAGGTGGTGACGAAGCTAAAATTTTTGCCGGCGACATCATGAGAATGTACACTCGTTTCGCCGAAGATCATGGATTCTCCATTGAGGTAATTGATGAAGGGATTGTAAAATTTAGCCGTCCAAACCGTACCCTTTGGGATCACGGTGCTTACGAGACATTTCAATACGAGTCCGGTGTTCATCGTGTCCAGAGAGTTCCTGAAACCGAGGCGGCCGGAAGGATTCACACCTCCACCGTCACCGTAGCCGTCTTGCCTGAGATCAAAGCCCACCAAGTTGAAGTTAAGGACAGCGATCTTGACTGGCAATTTACCCGTGCCGGAGGTCCGGGAGGTCAAAACGTCAACAAGGTCAGTACTGCCGTTAGGCTTACCCACAAACCTACCGGGATCATTATTTTTGTCCGTGAGGAAAGGTATCAGGCCAGAAACAAAGAGATCGCCTTAAACCTACTTCGATCCAAGCTCTGGCAAATGGAGGAGGACAAACGCCTCGCTTCCCTCTCCGACAAAAGATCATTAGCTATTGGAAGCGGCTCCCGCGCCGAAAAAATAAAAACTTACAACTACCCTCAAAACCGGCTCACCGATCACCGTCTGGGTAAATCATGGTATTCCTTAAAAGAGATAATGGAAGGCAAACTCGAAGATGTCTTCTCTTTTACCATTGAGGCGTTCGCCGAAATCTAAATCCCCGTTTTTCCCATAAATTACGCAAATGTTATAATTCTCACGTACTTTTCCATTGGTTACTTCGTAACCCACACTCACTTTCTTTCAGGAGGTTTCGATGACATCTCCCTTTTCCGGGGTAAAGAAGCTCAACGACAAGTTGGGTCTCTGGAGCTTTTTTGGACTACTTATATTGGCCTTGATATTTACCATTCTCACCAAATTCGATATTCAAGGATTTTTCAGGGACTTTGCCGGCCTTTTTCAAGGCGATCTGACTACCAAGACTATGTCCTTGGTAGATAGCATAAAACTGATCATTCCTGCATCTTTGATCATGCTGGTCATCGCCCTGGTTACGGCCAAACTCTTTATCAACTCAAAAGAAGCGTCTGAAAATCGGGCTTCATACGCCAAAGACTTTTTCAAGAATGGACCCATCTTAATGTACCTGACCATTCTTGCGGAAGAGGTTTTTGCCCGGTTACTTTTCTTGGGACTACTTCGCACCTGGTTACACGCCGACAACACCACCACGATCATTCTTTTTATGACCGGGAATCTTCTTTGGTCCTTAGTCCACCTCACCAATTACAATAAAGGAAAACGTAAACTTGTCTACGCCCTTCCCGCTTTCATTGTCGGCATATTCCTCGGTTACCTATTCATCAGGTATGGTTTTTGGTTAACCTTTATCGTCCACCTTACTTACGACTTTATCGCCTTGGTTGGTGATAAAAAGCAAACTACTTTGGGAAAAGATATCGTCAATTTCGGTTATTGGCTGTTGGTCACCCTTGTTCTCGTCTTATTCATGACCAATAACCATGCTAATGTTTTAAACTTGATACCCTGGTTCAACGGCTCAGTCAACATCGATATCAACTTAAGTCAAATGATTCTGATCTACCTCTTCATCACCTCACTATCAGGATTATTTCCCTCGCTCCTTAGTCTGGACAGTGTCAGTACCCAGTCAAATCAAAAGTTATTCAAAGGCGGCCTGTTCTCGACTGTTTTCTACATGATTCTGGGCGTAATCTTTTTAGCCCTAATGGTTTTACTCTTTAACTGGTTAGTCGGTCTTTTTGTTCACGATCCTCTGATACGCTCTATCATTGTGGTCGCGATTCTCACCCTTTTTAGCACCCCCAAGACCGGCTCAGCCGCCGCCAACCTTTGGTTCTTCAGCATTATAAACATCTTTGTTCTGGTTTTCGTCGTCAGCTATTTCCCCTTCTGGACGGCCATCTTGATCGTCTCGTTGGGAGTTTTAGTTGAAATGCCTCCGATGATCGCCGGGGCCTTCTCCAAAGAATTAAATCAAATCTTTGGTATCCCCGAAGAAGTTACCGATACCCCGTTGGTACCTCAAATCGAATTACTTAATAAGGAGACCTCATGAAAGACGATGAATTAAACCAATCAGCACAAGACAAGTACCTTTCCGTCCCCACTCCCAGCCGATTTAACTGGAAGAGTCTGCTCTTTTTTGGCGTTGCCATGGCCGCCCTTTGGTTCGTTGGTACGATTCTTACCCCCCTACTGCCCGACGAATACATCGCCATGATCGTTTACGCCATTCTCTTTTTCTTCTTGGGTTTTGACCCAACCAAATGGATTAAGAGACCCTGATACTCAAAGCCCTCCTTTCGGAGGGCTTTTTTTTATTTTATTTGACTCTTTAGAACCTCTAGAGCTTTGTCTAGTTGATTGTCCTTAGTCGGATTTTTATCATCAGCGACGTACTTGACTTCTACATCCGGTTTTAGTCCTACACCGTGAATATTTGAACCATCAGGTAACAACCATTCTGCGATTGTAACGTGTAGACCGGCACCATTACCTAAATCCTCGACCTGCTGAACCGTGCCCTTGCCAAAGCTGTTTTCACCAACCAATTTAACACCCAATCTTTGTCTCAAAGCTCCTGATAAAATTTCTGAAGCGGAAGCCGATCCTCTATTAATAAGTACCACTAAGGGCATACCGATCAACCTTCCCTGTCGGCTAACGCCGAATTCTTGTGTATTATTTCTGTCTCTCTGCTTGACGATCACTCCACTCGAAATGAATTCACTTCCCAAATCAATTGCTCTTTGGAGATATCCACCGGGGTTATTTCGAAGATCCAGGATAACTCCTTTGGCCTTCTTACCGGTAACGTCATCCACCATCTTCTCCCATTCGGTTAATGTTTGATCACCAAACATATTAACGGTCATCACGGCGACCTTGCCATCATCGACCCAACTGAGATTCGTCGAAGGTACGTTAATAATTTCCCTTATCAAGGTTACGTCTTTGGAAACCCTATCTCCTTCATGGAAAATAGTCAAAGTCACTGGAGTACCCTTATCACCTCTTATCAAATTAACCGCTTCGTCCAAAGAAATTCCTGATGTGTCCTTATTTACCTTCTTGGCGGTATCTACGATCTTTAAGATAAGATCGCCTGCCTTGATCCCGGCTTTTTCTGCCGGTGTCCCTTTCAAGGGTGACATCACTGCCAAAGTCTTATCTACATAACCTAGCTGAATACCGACACCACCAAACTCTCCGGAGAGATCGGCCTTTGAGATGGCGTTTTCTTGAGGAGGGTAAAAATTGGTGTAAGGATCCCCTAATGAGGCCGTCATTCCTTGAGCAGCACCATACATTAATTTATTGCTATCAATATCTTGAGGTTTCAAATAGTCCTGTTTTAATCTGTTCAGGACATCGTTCATGACGCTGGTATCTATCTGCGTCACTTGGTTACCTTTGAGAGAAACCGCTTTTTGGCTTGTACCAATTTTATAACCTACGCCTCCACCAAGCAGGGCGAAAAGCACGACAATAATCGACCACCTAATCGTCTTAAGACTCATGGGTAAGTAAAAATAATTAACAATATACTAGTTTATACCCTATCGGTGAAAGGCAGAAGAGCCAAATATCTAGCTCTCTTTATGGCACTAGCCAAACGTCCTTGGTGTTTCTGACAAACTCCGGTAGTCCAACGGGACACTATTCTCTTCTTAACGGAGATACCAAGAGCTAAAGATTCAAGGTCTTTATAATCCGGTTCGGTCTTTTTTACACAAAAAGGACATGTCTTGTTTGTGCGTTTTATTTTTTTCTTTTGAATCATATGATTTTATTTTCAATACTATTAAAATTAGAAAGGAATTTCGTCACTGACGTCTTTACTTGAAACCTTACTGGCTTTTGCCGGCTTTTCTTCAGTATTGGCTGTGAACACTTCTTCTTCTGGGGTCACCATCGAGGTGCCGCCGGAAACGTCTTCCGGAACATAGGAGTTTTCATAGCTTTCTCCGTTGTTTGAGACGCCTTTGGGAACATCCAACGCGATCATTTCTTCCATAACTACCTCGGTCATTTGGCGATCTTGACCTTCAGGAGTTTTCCAAGATCTGGTTTGTAAACGTCCTTCAATATAGATCTTGCGGCCTTTCTGTAAAAGCTGAGAACAGATTTCGGCTAATTTTCCCCAAGCAACTACTCGATGGAACTCGGCACCTTCTTGTTTTTGGCCCGAAGAGTCGGTCCATTCACGGTTAGTAGCCAATCCAAATGTACATACGGCAGTCCCTTGAGGGGTGTATTTCAACTCGGGATCACGGGTAAGGTTACCGATTAATAACACTTTATTCAGACTTCTTGTACTCATATCCTTTTCGACTAAATTCTAATCAATAAAAATCTTAGCATTTTGTCGTCCATCTGCAAATCCTTCTCCAATAACTTTTCGTTAGTGGTGTCGCCTTCGATGATCAAACGGAGGTAATAACCTCTGCTTTGTTTTTTAATTTCGTAGGCCATGGTCTTCGTTCCCCATTTATCCACTTCGACCACCTTCATCGAGCGCTTTTTGCACTTTTCGGTGATTTGTTTTTCGGCCCCGATTTCATTCTCGGAGGTAGGATAGATGACAACGAGCTCATATTTTTGCATATGGCCCATGGACTTTGTTTCGGTTGTCGCTTTCTTCACTTTGTTTTTTTGTTTTTAATAACCCATATATTGTACCAAAAAAAGCCCCCCGTGGCTAGAAGCACGAGGGGCAATCACTAAAGACCGATCGAGTGGAAAAAAGCTGCCCCGCCTACCCAGCCCAGTAGGCACAAAACTGTACCCACGAACATCAGCAAAACATACAGGATCAAAAGCGGCCCGGACCAGGGGGAAGTTTTTCCCCAATTGGGTCCGCTCTTGTAGCTGGGCTGACCCAGGTTTTTCATCTGGGAAAGTGGGCCAAGGATAAGCAAAATTCCCAAAACTAGAGATAACCACCAAGGCATATTATTAGTCTCCTATTCTTTTTTGACCGTATCGCAAAACAAGATCAGACAGATCAGGGCGATCGGTCCAAAGATGATAGTCAACAAAAACCAGTTCAATCCGCTGCGGTTCTTGGTGCCGGCAATAAAGGCCGCGATCAAGGCCAGAACGAACCAGCTGCTGAGCACGGAAGAGTGATCCATCTTTCCTCCTCAATATCGGTTTTAAATGAGCTTAAGACCCATAATATACCATATCCGAGGCTAAAAATCAAGTTTTGGCCTTATGAACCTATCATGAATTCAACTACATCCCCGTCTTTCACCACATAGTCCTTACCTTCAAACCTGACTTTCCCTTTATCGGCAGCTCCTTTCCAACCTTCATTAGCCACGAACTCACCATAGTCACAAACCTTGGCTTTAATGAACTTTTTTTCAAAATCGGTGTGTATTACTGCTGCTGCCTGAGGAGCTTTAGTCCCCTTTTCGATCGTCCAAGCCCTACTTTCCATCTCGCCGGTAGTCAAGAAACTGATCAATCCCAAAGTTGAATAAGCCTTTTTGATCAATTTATCTAAACCCGACTCATTTATGCCCATCTCCTTCAAATAAGACTTGGCGTCTTCTTCGCTCAAACTGGAAAGCTCCGATTCTACCTTTGCGCAAATATAAACATTATCATCCTCATTGTTAAGCCTTGGGTCATCCTCACTTACATTAAAGACCCTTATCTCTTTTTTGGAGGTCAATAAAAACAGGTCTCTTACCA
>DASVZW010000108.1:0-8471 GCA_036391475.1 Patescibacteria group bacterium
TTAACTTTGGCCGAATGAATGTGACGACCCAAATCCGAGTGAACAATAAAAGCATAGTCTATCGGGGTGGCGCCTTCGGGAAGATCATAAACATCCCCTCTTGGTGAAAAGACATAGATGTGATGGGCCAGAGCATCAAGCTTGTAGTTGGACAGACTTTCTAAACTATCGCTCACCTGCTGCTGCCAACCGGCCAACTGTTTTACCCAAAGCATTTTATCGCCAATCTTAAAAGCCAGACCCTTTTCGAGTTTTTCATCGGAGGCACCGGCGCTTTTGGCTTGGGCGTAGGCGAAATGAGCAGCGGCACCGTATTCTGCCTGCATATGCATTTCTTCGGACCGGATCTGGATTTCAACAATGTTTCCTTTATTATCAAATACCTTAGTGTGAATTGACCGGTAGCCGTTGGGTTTTGGCTGGGCTATAAAGTCGGAAATACCGAGATAAGGAACCGGTTTCCAGTATTGATGAATGATACCTAATGCCGAATAACAAGAAGAGGTATCGTCGGTAATCACCCGGACCGCCATTAAATCGTGAACAAGATTTATATCGCGGTTAATTTCCGGACGGAGGAGTTTTTTATAAAGACTATATTTTCTTTTAGGCCGACCTTCTACTTTGGCTTTAACCCCCTGTTTGACCAATTGCTGACGAATCTTTCGGATAATATCGGAGATGTTTTCCTCAGAGTATTTAAAATGTGGTCTAGCGATTTCCATGACCCACCGGTATTCCTCGGGATAAATGTAGGGAAAGGCAAGATCTTCCAACTCACCTTTTAGTTTTCCCATGCCAAGTCTTTCAGCTAACGGAGCGTAGACTTCCATGGTTTCCAAAGCAATTCTTTTTTGTTTTGCCAAGGCAACTCCTTCAAGAGTAGAAACATTGTGCAGCCGATCCGCTAAGCGGATCAACACGACTCTGATGTCCTGGGCCATGGCCACAAACATTTTTCTTAAATTCTCCAAAAATTCGGTATCCTGGCTTCCGCGAAGTTTCACGCCACCTACCCTTGTGACGCCACTGACCAAGTTGGTGACTTCAGAACCGAATCTGTCCGTAAGTTCTTCAAGAGTGACCGGAGTCATGTCGGGTATGTCATGGAGGAGAGCAGCTTCAATACTAGGCTGGTCTATACCCCAACCGGCCAGGGTGTGAGCGACAAATAGAGGATGGCTGATGTAGGGCTCCCCCGTCTGACGTGTCTGGCCATAATGTTTTTCGGCAGAGTAAAGGAAGACTTTTTTCAGTCTGTCTTCGTCGACTTTTGCTAGTTTGGTTTTGGCCATGACGAGAAGATCGTCAAAGTTAGCACTCATCTTCTGTATATTTTACTTCTTTTATGCCCAGGACAATGGATATTGTGATAAACCGAAAAATATTAAGAGATGATAAAATTTATGCGTGTATAGACGTTTTTTATTAAAGGATGAAATTGTACTTTTACCTTCACAACTAAAAGAAGTAATGGAGGAATATGCCTTGGCTGGCTTTGAAATATACCTGGTGGGTGGTGGTGTAAGGAATATATTGGTAAATAAAATACCGGTAAATTGTGATCTAACAACTAACGCAACTCCCGAAGAGAGCTTGGAAGTACTAAAAAATTACAAACCTTTTTATAACAACGATTTCGGTACGGTATCTTTTAATGTGACCGTTAATGGTAATGATGAACTGTACGAAATAACAACCTACAGATCAGAAAAGGAATATACAGATTTTAGAAGACCGGATAAGGTGAGCTGGGGAAAAACTCTTGAAGGCGATGTTGAGCGCAGAGATTTTACCGTAAATGCAATCGTGATCGGTAAGAAAGATGATAAATATGAATTAATTGATATGGTGAACGGGTTAGCCGACTTTGAAAAAGGGGTGATCAGAGCAGTTGGGGATCCGGTAAAAAGGTTTGGTGAAGACGCCCTCAGAATGATGAGAGCAATAAGGTTTGCGGCCAGACTAGGTTTCAGGATTGAAGAAAAAACATTGGAAGCGATCTCGATACAGTCAGAGCTGTTAGCAAAAATAAGCAAAGAAAGAATCAAAGAAGAGTTGATAAGGATCATCGGATCGGATTACCCGGCCGATGGTGTAACCCTTTTGATCTCCACAAATTTAATGAAAGAAATCATTCCCGAAGTACTGGAAGCGCGGGGTGTCGAGCAAGGCGGCCACCACAAGCTAACAGTACTGGACCATATGCTGGAGTCTTTGAGAGAAAGTTCATCGACCGATCCAATTGTTAGATTGGCAACTTTCCTGCATGACGTGGGCAAACCAAGAAGCCAGAGATTTAAGTGCCGACATTGCGGAAAGCTCTACAAAGACCTAACCGGAGAAGTCTTTGCCTGTAATCAATGTGGCTTCAATCAACCGGTCAAAAAAATGATAACGTTCTATGGTCATGAAGTGATTGGCGCAAGAATGATGGAAGACATCGCCAAACGTTTGAGATTCAATAAAAAAGAAATCGAGAAAATGACAACTTTGGTGCGAAGACACATGTTCACATATCAGCCGGAAATGACCGATGCTGCCATACGAAGAATTATCAGGAAGATCGGTAAAGAAAATATTAATGACATGATAATGCTCCGCATTGCCGATAGAAAAGGTAGCGGAAGCAAGACAACGAGCTGGAGATTTTTGGAGCTGCAAAGAAGAATTGGTGAACAGTTATATGAACCAATGGAAATTAACGATATGGTCGTAGATGGCAAAGATGTTATGGAGGTACTGGGAGTAACGCCGGGACCAATCATCGGCAAAGTATTGAAGGCATTATTCGAAGAAGTCTTGGAGGATACAAAAAAGAATAACCGAGAATATTTACTTTCGAGAATTAAAGAAGTGGCTTAAGAGTGTTTTTTCTTCGATCTCTCCCAGATCACCAATATTGGTGCAGCGGTAAAAGTCGATGAATAGGTGCCTGTAACAGTGCCAATGAGCAAGGCCAAGGCAAAATATTTGGTGGTTTCACCTCCCATAAGGAACATCGCCAACAACATAAAAATCAGAATTAGAGAATTGTTTAACGATCTGGTCATGGTTTCAGTAATAGCTCTATTTACTATAGTGGTAAAGTCGGTGCCCTTATTTTTCGAAGACAGTTCACGGATACGATCATAAACAACAATAGTGTCGTGAACAGAATAAGACAGCATAGTAAGAACAGCGGTAACAAATAAAAGATCGACTTCGACTTTGAGGAAGTGTCCCAGAAGAGAAAAAATACCAAGAACTACCGTGGTATCATGAAAGGCGGCCAAGACGGCACTAACTCCAAACTTTAATTGACTAAAGGCAAAACTGATATAAACGACCAATACAAGACCGACAATCAAAAGAGCATTAATGGTTTTTCTAATAGTTTCTGCTCCTAAAGCGGGTCCGATAGTTTCAAAATTAGATAATTTAATTTGAGGATTTTCTTTCTTTAAGGAGTCAACAATTTTAGTGGCTTCGTCCTGGGTTATTGCCTTCATGGTCAGTGATACCGAAGTTTTATCGGTGCTGTCGATAGTAGGTGAATAGCCGGAAAAGGCTCCGGAAATAACAGCCGGAGTTTGTTTAATTTCGGTGAGAGAGACATGGGAACCTCCAGTGAATTCTATGGAAAGTCTGAGTCCATATTTAGCCAAGGAAAAGAGGCCGGGAATTATGACTAGAGCGGAAATTAAAAAATATAGGGGTATGTATTTCATCCAGTTCATAGTCTTTAGTTTGTCTTTGAGTTAATTTCTTTGGGTTTATAGAAAAGTCTGAGGAAATTTCTGGTAACTACGATACCGGTGAATAAGGAGATAACAATTCCCAGAATTAGTGTCAAAGCAAAACCTCTGACCGAACCTGAAGTGTTTAAGAACGACCAGTCCAATGGATTAAACAGTATCAGACCGGTAAGAATGGTGGCAGCGTTAGCATTTTTAATACTGTTCCATGCACGGCCAAAAGCTAATTCAAGACCAACCTTAAAGGGTCGTCCGGCTCTCATTTCCTCTTTATATCTTTCAAAAATCAAAATGTTACTATCAACGGCCATGCCAACCGATAGTAAGAAACCAGCTATTCCGGGGAGACTAAGAACTACCGGAATAATTTTATATAGAGCGAAAGTAAATAACCCATTCAAGATCAAGCAAATAGAAGCAATTAGACCCAGACGGCCGTAGTAGGCAATCATGAAAAAGGCCACCAGTGCCAGTCCGATACCTCCGGCAGTGAGACTTTTTTTGACCGAGTCCGCACCTAGGGTAGGTGGAATATTCTTTTGACTTAGAACACTGACGGGGACAGGAAGAGCACCGGCATTGAGCTGAACAGCCAAGGCCTTTGCTTCCTCTGTCGTAAACTTTCCGGTGATCTGAGCCGTACCAGTAGTGATCTCGACTTGAACAGTAGGCATAGTGATCGGATAACCGTCGAGAAGAATGGCGATCGGTTTACCAAGATTATCTTTGGTCAGTTTGGCGAATTTCTCTCTGCCGGAGTCTTTAAAAGTAATGGCGACAGCAGGATTTCTATCCTGGGTATCAAAAGTTACTTGAGCCAAACGAAGATCGGCACCGGTAAGATCGGTATTGGTAAAACCGGTTAAGGTGGCAGATTCGGTAGCGGTTTTTCCAGGGGTAAATACAGGAAGAGCAAATTGCATCTGGGCGGTTTGACCGATGATATTTAAAGCCTGTTGGGCATCGTCGACTCCGGGTAGCTCAAGGACAAGACGATAATCATTTCCCGAAACGACAGTTTTGACACTGGATTCAGAAACACCAAAAAGATCCACACGACGACTGATGACGTTTTTGACCGATTCTAAGGCGCTATTACGGTCCTTAGCGTCAATTTGTGACATATCGGCTTTCAGGGTAACTTCCAAACCTCCCTTGATATCCAGACCCTCTTTGAGAGGCAGGTCCTTAGTAAGATCTATCGGACCAAATTTGAGATTCAAATATGGACGAGGAAAGGAAAACTTAATTTGCTTTCCGAAAAAATTTTGATCCATACCGATAATTGGAGGAACGACAATATACAGAGATGAAATTACCAGAAAAAGGATGCCGATAAAAATTTTCTGAGGACGACTTAGGTTCATAGATTTCTTGATTATATATTCTTGTGCGTTCGATGTTTAGTTGTGTTCAAGCCGAGACTTAATTGATGACTGTCAATAAAATTTAAGGTAATCGTATTGCCTGCTTCTTTGATAACTTCAACTTGGTCGCCTGGTTTGATGGATAAGGTTTTGACGATATCAGAAGGAAGAGTGACACCGAGTGAGTTGCCTACCTTGAGAATTTTTTGTTTTGACATTATGAAAGAAGTTGAATTTCGTCCCCTATCAAAGTGATCCTCGGCTGAAGTAAGACCTTGATAATAAATGGGTCCCGGTGAGATTTGCGATACTCAAATTCCTCTTCGGTCATACAAGAATAATTGAGTTCTGTCGAGAGCATTTTTTCAATACTTTTTATTAGTAAGGAAACTTGAGGCATGATAGTTTTTCCGACAATCATCAAGTCGACTTCTTCAGGGTCTCGTTTTTGTCCCCTCAAAAGTTTCTGAGAAACAAATGCAAATTTAACGAAACCCAATTTACTTCTGTTTTTAATAATGTAGCGCCCGACACCGGTGGACTTGGCCACTAGATTCGAAAGCTCGGGATAAAGCGAGTAGGCTTTTCTGACGGAGTAGTAAAGCCGGTTCCCACGCTTTTCACTTTGCAGCAGACCGATGGATTGAAGATGTTCCAGCTCCCGGCGGATGGCGTTGATTTCTTCTTTAGTTAGGCGGGTCAGCTCTCTGACATAGTACATTTCCTTGGGTTGAGACAAGAAGATCTTCAGGAGTTTGACCCTGACTTTAGATATGATGAGGTCCGACAGTTTGGCCATTATTGGGGCAGGCCGGAATAATTTATAAGTAAGTGACTTTTGATGTAGAAGGTACCAGCTCTACCCAGATTTTACCAGCAGTAAAGGTAATTTCCTTGCCGGACTTGTCGGTAAAGACAGTACGGGCCTTTTGACTAGCCTTCTTCCAGTTTATTTCCTGGACGACACCGTTTTGGAATACATAGCCGGTGCCTGAACTAACCACATCGTAGAACATATGTTTGCCATAGTCGTTTAGATTGGTTTCTTTAACCAGCTGGACGATAACATCCGAGGCAGATAACTGTTGCTTGGTATCAAAATCAATCTGGGGAGTGCCACCGTCGTTTCTTAAGTATGTCTTGGTGGTGGGATCCCATTTCCATTCGACAGTGAAATCCTTATAGCCAGGCCAGAAGTCGAAAGTAATGTCTTTGGCCGAAGCTCCGGTAGTCATACCTGCAGTGGTAGTTTTCCAAGGTGTAAAACCGCTTAACCAGGTGGTGTCATCGGGCATTTTTGAAGTAAAACCTCGTTTGGCCGCTTGTTTCCAGGCTTCCGGTAATGATCCGACCATGGTGTGTTCGGTGATAGCCGGCTTATCGGTACCAAGTCGATTGTAGTCACGGAAAAGTACGGGGTAACCAGTGTCTCCGGTAGTATCAAAGTCATTACCACCCGGTTTTCTCCAACCTAATTTAGCCAATTCTTCAATGGCGAAGGCTTTGGGGTTGGATACACACTGGCCGGTGGCTTCATCGCGACCACAGTTGGCGCCGCCAACGTGCATATAGACCGGAGTGTTGTACTCCGCGGCGATGTTTACAAAATAAATACGGGCACTTCTGACCGGGGCGACACGGGCGACGTCTTGTTGAGCGCCACAATAAAAGACACCCATAAATCGAGTAATGCCACCTTCGGCAACCGCTTCATAAACAACATCTGCAAGAGAGACACCCGACTGGGGTCTGGCGTCAACGTGATTTTCGATCATGGCCAAAATGGGACGTCTGGTTTGCCAGAGAGCTTCTTCAGATTTACTGTAGAGCATTCCGTTGATGGGACAAACCTGCGTCTTTGGCTCATTAGAGTACTGGGCAAATCCGGTAGAAACACCGGTGGTGCCGGTGATTTGCTGTTGACCGGTAGCTCCCGGAGAAACTAAAGTACCAGTGGGAGTGGGAACCACGGCGTAGGCAATACCAGCCGACAAAAGATAAGTAATAAATGCACCAACTAGAACTTTTGGAGTAAATATTTTAGACATCGATGTTTATTTTAATGCTTGTTTGATAACTTCTTGTTCCTCTTTGGACAAAACTTGAGCCTGAGGTTTACCGTTCTCTATTTTTTTAGCATAGAGACGCGTATTTTCCCGACTATGTAAAGAGCTTACCATAATACCATTACCTTTTTCATCTAGCAGGCACATTGAGAAACTTTGATCACCGCCGGTATCAGTAAAAGGATTGTAGCGCATGAAGCCAATCCGCTGAAGATGATTTTTATTGTCTTCAATATTCTGTAATAATTTTTCGGATAAGCCTTTGATATCATCGGAATTTTGTTCGGTTACGGAGATGAGGTGATTTAAAGACGAGATCAAATCCTTTTTAGCAACATCTGCAGTGAGCCTTCGATAATGAAGCAACATTCTTGTAAGAAAAAAAGTTATTGCGCTTAGCCAAATTCCTATGGCCACAATAAAATAAAAAGTAAGAGTCATACTTATCTCAATTTTACTATATGGGAGTAAAATCTAAACATGAGTAAACAACGAAAAACCAGATCACAAAAGATTCATAGTCAAAAAAGATTAGAGGAAGCCTCGGCTTTTAGTGTCAAGCCTGAATGGATAAAAAAGTCCGATAAGTCAATCGTTTCTCCGGTGGCGTTATCTAAAGATGAGCTCCACTTTTTTAAAACGGACTTGACAAAGACTTTGTTCCTAACTATGCTTGTCCTAGCCTTGGAACTAGCCTTGTGGCAGTATTTATCCAGGCACTAAACAAAAATGAAAGGGGGTGAAACACCAGAATGCAAATTTACTGTGTAAAATGTAGAGCCAAGAGAGATGTTACCAACTTCGAAAAAGTCACCATGAAAAATGGTAAACCAGCTGTCAAGGCTGTATGTCCCGTTTGCGGAACAAAAATGTTCAAAATTGGAGCTGCTTAATAGCACTCAACAAAAAAACCCAAGCGAGATCTTACTTGGGTTTTTTTGCGGCCGTTTTTTATATTATTTCTTTTTGAAGTTTTCGTACCAGTCTTCAAGAATCTTTTTGATGATATCTTTACTACCAAGACCAAATCCAAGTCCAAGGGCAATAGCCAAGGTGGCGATGAAACCGGTGAAGATAACTTCGATGAAACTTTGAGCAATACCCATTTGACTAATCGCGGCCAAAACCGAGATGATCATAACGGCGTAGCTAACGACTTTCCCCATAAAACGGGATAGAGCAACATCCATACTTCCCAGAGATCCCTTGACAACCTTTTCAAGGATACCGGCGAGAATTACACCTATCAAGAGAATAAATACTGCGGCCAATAAATTGGGAATATAAGAAAAGATCGTATT
>DASVZW010000109.1:0-6752 GCA_036391475.1 Patescibacteria group bacterium
TGGAGGGCGGAGCCAGCTTGAGCCATCCGAATGCCAAGCCGATAACCAGGGCCTGCCACCAAATGGTGGTCATGGTGAAAAGACCGGTAATGGAAGCGGTTCCCCACAGGGTAGCGTAGGAAACGGCCGGACCAAGAAGCAACATGCCAAGCCCCAGAGTTAGACAGGCGACGATAGCGACCAACGGAGTGGCCAGGAGCAGCAAAATGCCGACCACAAAGCCAACAAACACGTTGATAACGCCGACGATCGCCACTGTGGCCCATAAAGGCATGGTGTCGGTCACCTGGAACCAGCCAATGGCCTTGAAGAATGAGAACAGGGCGATTGCAATCACGAAATTAATGGCCAGCATCAAAAGCGGGTTCATACGAACTTTCAGCATATTTCCTCCTCTAAAGAATTAACGTGCTTGGATCGAACAACCTATATTATACGATAGAGAACATAAAAGTCTACAGGGTAAATTTTAAGCTAAGATTGATTAATGAAAGTCATGGGAATTGATCCTGGAACAGGCAGAGTTGGCTACTCTTTAGTTGAAAAATCCGGAGGTAAGGAGTCTTTATTGGAGTGTGGCTGTTTTGAGACCAAAGTTAATTCCAAGTTACCCGAACGGCTTCTTCTCATTTACACCTTCCTAAAAGAACTCATAAAAAAATATAACCCAGACGAATTCGCCTGTGAATCGCTATTTTTTGCCACCAATGCCAAAACTGCGTTCGATGTCGGAGCGGCTAGGGGAGCCATTCTGCTGGCCGCCGAGGAAGCCGGATTACCGATCTTCCAATACACCCCTCTTCAAGTGAAGTCATCTCTTACCGGTTATGGCAAGGCCGATAAAAAGCAGGTGGAATTTATGGTCAAAAATATTCTCAAATTAAAAGAGGTCCCCAAACCGGATGACGCCGTCGATGCAGCAGCTATCGCCTTGACTCATTTATTTCATTCACAAACCCATTAAAAAACCGAAACTTACCTGCTATACTGGCTTCATGATCGGATATCTTGAGGGAGAAATAAAATATTCCACGACCGGCAAAATCATTCTTTTTTGTAATGGCATCGGCTTTACGGTAAGTCTTCCCAATAATTTAAATTTTCTTAAAGGCGAAAAAATCGAATTGTTTATTCATACCCACCTAAGAGAAGACAATCTGTCGCTTTTTGGTTTCAAAACTCCTGAAGATCTTGGTCTTTTTGAAACTTTAATTTCTGTGAATGGCATCGGCCCTAAAATCGCCTTATCCATGTTCTCCGCCTCATCGGCTCCGTTAATTAAAGAAGCTATTTCCACAAGCAACCTGGCTTTCTTTACATCGATCCCCGGAGTCGGCAAAAAAACTGCTCAAAGAATCATCTTGGATCTAAAATCAAAGATCAGCAAAGGTGATGTCAACATGGACAACCTGGAAGGCAGCTCCGAGCTTGTTGATTCTCTTCTGACTCTTGGTTTCCAGAAATCCGAAATAAACCAGATTATTTCCAAAGTTGATCCGGCCTTACCTTTGACGGAACAGATCAAGTCATCACTTAAGTTGCTTAAATAATGGGAACTGATACTACCACTATCCGCCCGTCCTCCTGGTCGGAATTCACCGGCCAACCTCAGGTAGTCAGGGCACTACAAATTGCCATTCAAGCCGCTAAGTCCAGGAAAGAACAATTGGAACATATTTTGCTATATGGCCCACCGGGTTTGGGTAAAACAACCTTGGCACATATTGTTGCCAGGGAAATGGGAGTTAATATAAAAATAACTTCCGGCCCTGCTTTAACCAGAGCCGGAGATCTCGCCTCTATTCTTACCGGGCTTGAGACCGGAGATATTTTATTTATCGACGAGATCCATCGGCTAAATAAAGTGGTCGAAGAAGCTCTGTATCCGGCCATGGAAGATTACGCCATTGATATCATTCTTGGGAAAGGACCCGGGGCTAAAAATCTCCGTCTTGATCTCAATCCCTTTACTCTCATTGGTGCCACCACCCAGGCGGGCAAGATCAGTAGTCCGTTAAGAGACCGTTTTGGAATTGTCCATCGTTTACGCTTTTATCTTCCGGAAGAGCTTCAAGGTATTATTCTTAAGGCTTCCGGCAAACTGGACCTAAAGCTCGACGAAGAATCGGCCTTGGAAATCGCCAAGAGATCAAGAGGTACCGCCAGAATTGCCTTGAAACTTCTACGTAGGGTTAGAGACTTCACTTTAGTAGAACATGAAGATAAAACTAGCTTGGCAGTCACCCAAAAATCACTTGAATTTTTGGAGGTTGATGAAGAAGGTTTGGATGAGATCGACCGAAAACTATTAATGTCCATCATCGATCAGCATAATGGTGGACCGGTAGGATTGGAAACTTTAGCCGCTTTAATATCGGAGTCGGTAGACACAATTTCGGATCTTTATGAACCATATCTGCTTCAGTCCGGATTTTTATCCAAAACGAACCGGGGCAGAGTCGCTACCGAAAAAGCCTATCAACATCTACATAGGACTCCAAGATCATCCAAATCCTAATTTTTTTACTTACCTTATAATGGGATCGTGCAATTTGTAGTTTTTTTGATCAATCTTTTTTTGTATTTGTCTATTAGCTCATGGGCAAATGCTGTCTATGATCCAACTTCAGTGGCTAATAACAAAGTGGGGATTCATATTCTTTTTCCCAGTGAGCTGGAAAGTGCCGTCAAAATCGTTAATAACGACAACAAGGCCGGTTGGGGTTATGTCACTATTCCCATTCAGGCCGGTGACCGTGATAGGGTTAAATGGCAGAAATTTTTTGACGAATGTAGAAAAGATAAGGTCATTCCGATCATCAGAGTTGCCACGGTCCCGGATGGATCCAATTGGGTGACTCCGAATTCATATGATTTGATCGATTTTGCAAATTTTTTGGGAGATCTTCAATGGCCGACTCAAAACAGATACATCATCATTTTTAACGAAGTCAACCGTTCCGACGAATTTGGTGGCTACGTTAGTCCGGAGCAATACGCAGATATTTTAGCTAACGCCTCGGATATCTTTAAAGCAAAATCCTCCGATTTCTATATTCTTCCTGCCGGGCTGGATAATGCTGCTTCAAATAGCCAAAAATCTATGAACCCCCGTCAATACTTGGAAAGAATGTATCTTCACCGGCCCGACATTTTCGACAAGATCGATGGTTGGACCTCTCACGCTTATCCCAATCCCGGTTTTTCATCCAGACCAAATTTATCCGGAGCAAACAAAATCAATAGTTTTGTGTCCGACTTGAGATTGATCCATCAATTTACCATCAAAAAGCTGCCCGTCTTTATCACCGAAACCGGTTGGTCAAATCAAAATCTTTCCGATTATCAAGTGGGTCTCTACTACGATTACGCTTTTAAAAATGTATGGAATGACCCAAACATAATTGCGGTCACTCCGTTTCTATTGGATGCCAAAGATGGTCCTTTTAAACAATTCAGTTTTATGAACGATTCGGGACAACCAAAAGAATTTGTCTCCGTTTTTTCATCCTTTGCCACCGAAGGCTCCCCTTTAATTGCTCCGGTGATAACCCCTATGGTTGAAATTTCTCCGACAGCGACACCTGAAGCTCTCCCAACATCGGTTCCGGAAAAACCCAGCATCATGAGTATATTTAGAAATTTATTTAGTAACTTTTCAACCGTATTTGGTTTATTTCCTAAAAAGTAATAACTTCTTAATTTAAAAAAGCTTTAGAATAATTCAAGAATGATCATAATACACGGCGAAGATATCAAAAAATCTTACGACCGTTTGATGGCGCTTCAAAAAAAATACAAGGAACTGGGTTTAAACATCTACCTTCATCCGGCAGCCGAAATACTACCCACCACTCTAAGACAAGAGCTCGGTAGCACGGACCTTTTTGAGACTAAGAGTTTGGTCATTATTTATGGCCTGATATCCCTTACCAAATCCAAAAACAAAGACGCTTTAATAAAAACAATTCAGGATAATCCAAATAGCCAAATAATTCTGTATGAAGAAAGAGAGTTGACTGCGACTCAGCTTAAGTCGTTTCCTAAAGCCGAAATAGAAGTTTTCAAAATTCCACCTGTCATCTTCAAATTTTTAGAAACACTCCGTCCCGGGAATCAAAAGGAGATCTTGACCGCCTATAACCGGATTGTCGTCCAGGGGACTGAACCGGAATTCATATTTGCCATGTTAACCAGACAGATCCGGATGCTTATTCAGGCTAAAGATCTCCCCTCCGGCTTAAAAACATCTCCGTACGCCAAAAAAATGTTTATTTCTCAAGCTCAAAACTTTACCATGGATCAACTAATCAATCTTCATCACCATCTCTACAAAATCGACAAAAAAATTAAAACCGGCAATACTCCGGTAGAAACCGGCAGTCTGGTTTATCATTTTCTTCAATCGATATAAAAATCCCCCGCTATTGGCGGGGGAGTAAAACTAACGATAAGACTTGGAAGTATAAATCAGCTGTTCCTCGAAATATATTTTTATTTTCAAATATTCCAAGTTGTCGCCAACCTGGATCATTCCGGATGGGTAAAAAGTGACCGTACCATTTCCAAAATCCAAGACTACTCTATAGCTGGCACCATCAAACAAGGGATAGTACTTGGCATTTTCATATTCGACCACAAACCCCTTTGGAAGGGGAGAGGAATGTTCGGTAAAAACCCCATGATAAGGGTAATAGGGCTCAAATCTTGGATATTCGGGTAACTCACCATTCAGTATCCTAAGCCATTTTTCATACGAATCAAATGGGTTGTCGAACATAGGCCTCCTTTGTTCGTTTAAATAAAAGTACGCTACTATTATCTCATTCCGTGCTTTTAATTCAACCGGAAGTCATCTACTAGGTGTATGTAATATATAGTACACTCAAGGTAATTACTAATAAATAAAAAATATGTCAGAAACAAGATCCGGTCGTGGACAAGCCGTTATTTGGGTAATTTTGACGGCCATCATTGCCATTGGCCTCTTTTTAGTAATCAGAAATACTTTAAATCAACCCGTTTCGCCTCAAGCGTCGGTAAACACAGAAGCAACACCTGCTGTCACCATTGCGGCCACAGTGTCTCCAACTCCCACTCCTACCATAGCTAGTGACGCCCAGATCGATGCCCAGTTGAAGGCAATTAATGATCAAAGCAAGACCGTAGATCAAAGTCTTAGCGATACCCCAATAGACGTTATGAAATAAACTGAAACATTTTATTGTTCTTTTGCGTATGAACAATAGAAGGACAAAATAACCAAAACATATGACTAAAAAACAACTTTTAATTTCACTGGCTGCCATGACCATTTCGGCCTCATTCTTTGTTACCCCGGCAATGGCTCTTGAAGGTACGGTAACTCCCAGCGGTCAACCCACCAAGAGAGAAGAAATGAAACAACAAATCGAGACCAAAGTCATGGATCTTAAAAGAGTTAATGCCGATAAGGAACTGGATCGTAGAATCATCTCCCTTAATAACCTAATAGCCAAGATAAACAATATCAGTCGACTTTCCGTCGACCAAAAAAGTGAATTGGTGCTCCAGGTAAATAACGAGATCACCAACCTCCAAAGCCTTAAATCTAAAATTGACGGAGACACTGATTTGACCACTTTGAATGAAGACAAAAAAACAATTATCCTTACTTACCGGGTTTACGCTCTTTTCCTTCCCAAGATCAACATTATCTCCTTGGGTGACCAGATCATTTCTGTGGCCGAAGCCATGACCCAGAAAACCACCAATACCGATGCCTTAGCAAAAATTAACGATGCGACTACAAAAGCTCAAGCCGCAATCGAATCCGTGATGCCACTCACTCCCGATGGCTATCCCGGAAACAAAACCCTTCTTAAGAGCGCCAATGAACTGCTTCGTGCGGCTAGAGCCAGCCTGAACGCAGCTAGACCTCTTTTGAACAAGGTTGCTAAATAAGCTAAGGATAACAATCAAAATACATAGTCTGGAAGGCCCCTCGCAAGAGGGGTCTTTCATTTGTGATATAATACCCTATATTGTTCTTAGTCTGAGTAATTAGCTCACTTGCTAGACCCGCATCCGGTTGTCTATCTCGTTTTTTCTAAAGGACAATCGGGAAATTTCTTCCCACACAAAATATGTTTAAAAACTACCGTCAAGGTGGTAGTCATAATGCTCCAAGGCGTTTTGGCGGATCACCTAATAGAGGTCATAATTCCTTTAGTCAAAGGACTCGTTTCATGCCTAAAAAGCTAGATCCAAGGTTATTCGTTTGTGCTGCTTCACCAGAAATAGCCAAGGAAGTGGAAATTGTCCATTCCTTCAACGACTTTGATCTAAACCCTAGAGTTTTGGAAAATCTGTCCAAAAAAGGCTATATCAAACCCACTCCTATTCAGGATCAAGCACTGGAACCCGCTTTAGCAGGTAAGGACGTTTTGGGCTTGGCCGACACAGGTACCGGTAAAACCGCCGCCTTTAGTCTCCCCATAATTCAAAAGCTTTTAACCGATTCCTACGGAACAGCTCTTATCGTTGCCCCTACCAGAGAATTAGCTGTCCAGATTAGAGATGAGATCAGAGACTATACTTTTGGTTTGAACCTATTTTCTTGTCTTCTTATCGGTGGCTCCGATATGCATCGTCAGATCAATGACTTGAAACGCCGTCCCCACATCTATATTGGTACCCCGGGACGTATGAGAGATCTTTATAATCGTCATGCGTTGCACTTGGACAATACTAAGATCGTAGTTCTCGATGAA
>DASVZW010000110.1:0-2729 GCA_036391475.1 Patescibacteria group bacterium
AAGACGTTGGGGTTAACTAACCTAGCCGTCACTCGTGCTTCAAATCCAATTCCTAATAGTTGGTTTGCTAATCACGTAATCAACAAACAGGAATTTCTCGATATGCAAACATTGTTAGGAAGATTATCCTTTGAGTACGGATATACTCTCGAATCGTTAGAAGCGGTTTCTTTGTGTGCCTACGGACCTGAAATAGATAGAGCGATTAGGGGTTGCTCTGCCGGGCGTAGTGCATCAGCTATAGGTTTTGATGGTTCGGTTAGAGCCTGTATTCGCCTTGAAAAACCATATGGCCACATTTCAAACGGCCTTTCTGAGGCATGGAAATCAATGGGGGAAGCTAGAACAAATGAGTGGCTACCTGCACAATGTGATCCGTGTAAACTTAAGAACCGCTGTGGTGGCGGTTGCAGAGCAGATGCTTTAGTCTCTTCCGGAAAGATGAACGGTTTGGACAACTTCTGTGAGCCGACAACCGAATTACCACAAATTCGGATAGTATCGATTCCAACGACGGAAGCAAGAATATTCAAGATCAACAAACAAATTAGTATGCGTCCTGAAGAATTTGGGGGTATAATTTTCCGTAACTCAGCAACGTGGCTCCCGGTTAATAAGGATTTGCTGGAAATTTTTTACGATAGCTCGGAAATCAGCATAGAGTATCTTGTGGAAAGGCTCTCGATCTCTGAAGCAGAGGCAATTAAGACAGCGTCAGTCCTGAGCCATAAAGGCTTTCTTATTCCGAACTAAGGAGGTTTTATGATAGGTATATTTGTGTCCCTTAACATCGAAGAAGAACCGACCGAGCAGCTTGAGATTCTTCTTCAAAATACCTGTGACTGTGATTGTGACTGCGATGGAAGTTGCAGTTGTTTCCAATCATAACGTTAAAAATCCTAAGAAAGGAGAAAAACATATGCCTACAGCAATTTTGTCTATGATTGAAGATGAAGTGATGGTCAGCGCCACCTGCGAAGATTGCGATGGCTCGACCTGCGATTGTAATGATGGCAGCGAATGTATGTGCGACTCTGAGGGTTAATAACCCATTTTGGCACCCCTAACCGGGTGCCTTTTTTTAACTTAAATATAGTCTGTTTATATTTTCGTAGTTAAGGTCAAGGCCAAATATTTGTTTAAAAGTTATTAAGAAATCCTCGTCGGATTTCATTGTTTTTAATAGTTTTATTAACTCAATAATTTTTCCTTTTCCAAATTTATTTACCAGTAGTTCCACGACGTAGCCACCTTCTTCATAAGCAGCTTTTTTGTTATTTTCGTCGGAATTGATAAAGCCTTTAAATTCACTTGGACGTTCCCATTGACCAAGGCTTATTTGACCGGACAAATATATTGATAAACCCTCTTTTAACCAAAAAGGTCCCATTGATCCATTAGATACAATTCCTTCAAAAATATGGTTCATCTCGTGTTTGATTAACGCTTTGTATTGTTCTGGAGTAAGTCGATAACTTGATTCGGTTTCGACCTTCTGGTAATCAAGAACGAATACATTACGGTTCTTAGACCAGCCCACCAACTCTTGAGAAGTTTCCTTACCCATAATCTGATTAATCTCTTTACGGCTACTTACAATAGATATGTCAGGAGTGTTTATTTTCCAATTAATTCCCCAAAAATCATTCAATTCATCCATTCCTTCTTTGTATGCTTCTTGAACGAGGAAGTCATCTGAGATTGTCACTTTATATATCATTTATTATTTATTTTACACTTGATAACGTATAGGCACAAACACAGATTTTAATATCTTAATTTGAGCACAAATTGGTTCTAAGATCTTGTCATCAAGAACCCAACAAAATAAAGTGCACCCTTGTGGTGCATTTTGTTTTATTGAGACATATAACCGGAGTCGTATGACGCAGCCTCGACGGAGGATTGTGATTATGATGAATGACAAACTCCAGTTAGTCAAACAAATAGCATCTTCTTGAATTTGTTAGAATTAATACGTTACTATTAAGAAGTATGAGAAAAATAATAGTTCTAACGTTTTTAACTTTAGATGGTGTTATGCAAGCTCCTGGTGCACCCAATGAGGATACATCGGGGGATTTCAAGTATGGCGGATGGCAACAACCTTTTGCCGATGAATATTTGGGGAAATTAATGTCCGAACAGATGAGTAAGCCATTTGACTTATTACTGGGAAGGATCACTTATGACATTTTTTCGTCATATTGGCCAAAACAAACAGGGGATATCGCAACTCTTTTTAACAAAGCGACAAAATTTGTTGTAACACATTCCGATCGGGAATTTGATTGGGAAAAAACAGTTGTCGTTAATAAAGACATCGTTGAGAAAATAAAAAAACTGAAGACCGAAGAAGGACCTGATTTACAAATATATGGAAGTGGGAATCTTGTGCAAACCTTATTGAAAAATAGTTTGGTTGACAATCTATGGCTTAAAATATACCCAATAACGATTGGATCCGGTAAAAAGTTATTTGCGGAAGGCACAATACCAAAAACGTGGAAAATGACTAGAGGAGAAATAACCCCAAATGGAGTTATTATCGCCAACTATGAATCGGCAGGAGACATCAAAACAGGCACAATGACTTGATCCCTTTCCAATTCTTGGGGATAACATGATATACAACCCATTAACCCAATTTGGACGATCCCTTTATCAAATGCTAAGATGCGAACCTGAAATTACAAAAAACATGTACACAATGTATAACGCAAGTAGTA
>DASVZW010000111.1:0-2554 GCA_036391475.1 Patescibacteria group bacterium
GTTATCTCCTGAATCACAGGTATAATTTGCAAATAATCCTCAATCATATGAAAATTCATCCCCCCATATCATTCAAAATACTATTTTGCTATGTTTAAGAAAACTACCCAAAAATACAAAGAAATAAAAATATTTCATCTAGCAAATCTTTGCCAAACTTCTTATACTAACTCGTATCACTGAATAACTAAATATTCATTATGTTTTAATTATTATGTTATTTCTACAAAACTTGGTAATTTCCTTTATCTCAACCTGAATTTCGCAATTCAAAAGGGGCCGTGTTGAAACTTTAGTTTCTCACGGCCCCATAAAAATTTTACTATAGAAAAATTAAACTGGTTAACTGTCTATTCCAAGACAGCAACCAGTTTTCTCATATTATGAGCGATACAATGCAACCCCCACTCTAGCTTGACTTTTTCTAATCCTTTGAGGATAAATCGGCGCACACCAAAATTGCTTTTGATATCTCCAAAGACACTTTCTACCTCAATTGGTCTTAAACTACGCATTTTCAGTCCATATTCGCTGGTCAGATTAGCCCGGGCCTCTGCTTTAAGCTCGTTGCCTCTGTTGTTAATGTATATCTGTTTATTGATATCCGGATTATTGGTCTGCTTTATACAACTTTTGCGGTAAGGACACTCTTTACAATCATCACTTTGATAAACTCGGATTGTACTTCGGTATCCGTTTGTGCTTTTCTGGCTTTTTATGTACTTAAATTTCAAAACTCTGCCAAAGCCACATGTGTATTCATCCTTCTCATTGTCATATTGCCAATTTTGGACCCGGGCCGGATCAGATTTCCACTTGGACGTTGCTTCTTTATGAAAGGTATTATATTTTACATAGTTTCCCAGGTGCTCTTTGACCAGATATTCATAGTTCTCCTCACTACCATAACCGGCATCGGCAACGATATTAGCTGGAAGTTTACCGCCGAGATTTCTCTTCAATTCTTCCAGGTGTTCTTGCATGCAACTGGTATCGCCTGCTGATTGATGGATACTATATCCAACGACAAATTGATTTTCTGTTCCTATTTGCACGTTGTAACCAGGCTTTAATTGCCCGTTTTTCATTGCATCTTCTTTCATCCGCATAAAGGTAGCGTCAGTATCGGTTTTCGAGTAACTATTGCGGTCAGCCAACAGTTCTTCTTGTTTTTCGTATTTCTTCATTCGGGGTAAGTAATCCTTAAGCAATATCTTTTTGGCCTTGATCAATTTCTTTTGAGCCGGGGTTCCAGCTAGTCTCTCATCAATCTGCTTAACAGTCTCTTCTATGGCTTGGGAATCAATCGGTTTTTCTTCCCCCAGTTCTTCCAGATTTCGTTCCCCGTATTCATCGTTTTCATCTTTATTAGTTAACTCCGCAAACTCAAACAGTTCTCGGCATTTTTTCCGCAGTTTTTCTTTGTAGCGCTTGGTCGATTTTCCCCATACCCAGCTGTATTTATTGGCATTGGCTTCAATTTTTGTTCCATCCAAAAAGTAATTTTCTAACTTGATATAACCTTGCTTATGTAAAAGTTCAACGACTTCACTAAAAATCTCAACCAGAACATCTTTCATTCGTTCTCCCCGAAAGCTGTTGATGGTTTTAAAGTCAGGAATATTTCCTCCACACAACCACATATACATGATGTTTTCGTGTGCAGCTTTTTCTATACGGCGGCTAGAAAAAATTTTATCTGCATAGGCATAGATGATCAGTTTGGTCATCATTACAGGATGATAACTGGATCGTCCACCTCCTGGATATTTGGCTAATAGAGGTCCCAGATCCATTTGATCTATAGCTGAATTAACAACTCTAACCATATGGTTGGGAGGGATCAGACATTCCAGATCAATCGGTAGGCTTAATTGATTCTGGTTATACTCTTTAAAAATAATTTTATTATGAACTTTCTTGCCAGGTTTAGACATGATAAACACCTACCTTAAGTCGTTTTTACCTTACCTCAATTATACCATTTTTCTCACTATTACGCGGAAAAACCGCCGAAATCTAATGATTTCTAGCGGTTTCTCGTGGCTGTGTTTTCACACAGCCCCGTCACTGGAGGCTTTCATCACTGAAGACTATCGACACCGATGCAGAGTACGGGGGATCCACTCCCACTTATAGAAGTGGGAGTCTTACGATTGGATAAAATAAATCAGCCCCCTCAGTCTGTGATATGCAGTTCACTGAGAGAAGCTGATATTCTATTCCTATTTTTCGGGCTTCTTCACCCAAAACAGGGGGCCGCGATAATACAGCGCAAACCTTAGCTGAGTCGCAGCCAAACTCGGCTTTAAGCCCATCAACCCCCGTATTTCCAAATCGTCCAATAGATTGCATCAAGTAAAGCTTGAGCACTGGCCTTAAAGATATTTGTTGATACCCCAATGGTCCCCCAATCTTCAAGCTCCAGACGGGTTTCTACAATGACACGCACAACTGATTCTGTACCGCGCGAACCGTCTAAAACCCGCACCTTATAATCTTCCAGCTCACTCTTTCCTAAAATCGGAAAGAAGTTGACAAGGGCCTGCCGTAA
>DASVZW010000112.1:0-12727 GCA_036391475.1 Patescibacteria group bacterium
CCGGGGTTAACATAGGGTTTTGTGTGGCCCTATTTGACCCGGATCTCTTTTTCTTCTCTCTCAGGCATGTATGCCATCTTGAGAGCCTGACTCCGGTATCTGCAGCTCCGCACGTTGGCGGAAAGCTGGACCTGGTAATCAGGAGAGATGTTTGCCCCTGCCAAGGGGCACACGGTTTCGGCTTTGGCGAGCCTCTGGACCGCTCAATCCGAATGCAAGTACTTTAGGTACTTACTTCCGGGTTGAGGGGCCCAGAGAAAATTTATAGCTAAATGTGCTTTATTTGGGCTGAACTTCAGCTCAAAATTAAGAACACTTAAAATAATGGCCGAGAGGGCGGCCGGCATAAAGGCGCTGATGGCCTGGGGGAAGATGGCCCCCCGGCGGAAAAGCCTTATCGGCGTGCCGCCCTCTCGAGAATCGAGGTAAATATGCGTTGGTCCAACCAAAATGGTCAACCAATGAGGCGCGTCCGCCTCAATAGTTGGGAACGGACCGGGCCCGCATACTTACCAATTTCCCCGCCAACCGGCTGCAGACCAGTTGTGGGATATGGACAGGACTCTCACCTGTCAGCTCTCGCTTACCTCTAATTCCTTGAGGGACTAGCGAGAAGCTAGATACAATTCATTGCTCCGATCATTTGGCCTCCGTTAGAGGAGTCTGTGTCCGCTCCGCTAGGTGGCGCCGCGCATGGCGCCCGCCAATAAGGGGCGGTTTCAACAATCGGTCCGGGTTTGGAGGGCCACACCGGCCTGGGCAATTTGCCACAGCCACTTGGGTCGTCCAGTTTGAGGTCCCGGGTTTCCGCCTTTGAGGCGGTTCTGCAGGAAATCAATGTTCATCCCTTTTGAGGATAACGGGTAATATATCACCACCTTACCCCTTTGTCAAGGACTATAGGCTACGAAGCTTTTCCGGGTTTTATTCAAGCTCCCTTGTGGAGATTGGATAAAACAAATTTCAGAAAAGATGAGTAGTGCCGTAGTCAGTCTCGTAACGAGCCTGACGAAGGCGGGATGCTTCGGAATATTGTCTACATACTCAACAAATACGGCATCACCTCTGCCACCACCGGTGCCGCCACCTTACTTCCTTCACCTCCCGCCTCGATCAACACCGTCACCACCAACCAATCCTTAATATTGTTCCCCTTTGGCACCACCACGCTTACCCAAGCCTGTGGCTGAGTCGTCTCGCCTCCATGCTGAGCCGTTCCGGTTTTGCAGTAAATTTGTCCTTCGTAATCGAATAAGGGAAAGGCTGTTCCTCCTTTGCTACAAGCACCTTTCATTCCTTCCAATATTATTTCCCTGTTGGCTTCACTGGTCTTTACGTCTTCACAGGTAGACCTGCCTACCAATCTTGGACTACATTTTAGGCCGCTAATTACCGCCGCAGTCATCCTATTTATCTGTACCGGCGTAGCCATTAGATCACCCTGGCCTATCGACATATGGTAAGTGTTACCCAAAAACCACTTCGCCCCGGTGGTTTTTTCCCGCCAATAAGGTGTCGACACAAACCCATCGGATTCTCCCGGTAGATCAATACCGGTCAAAGATCCCAACCCCAATCTTTTTGACCAACTGACCAATTTATCTACCCCTAAAGCTTCTCCAACTTTATAAAAGAAAATATCATTACTTCTGGCGATCGCTTTAACCACATTTATTTCTCCTTCAGTTCTGCCATATTCATCCATGTACCAATTACCAAAACGGTAATCTCCGATCTTTATTTCACCGGTGTCATTTATTAATGTATTTTTATCGATCTTCCCTTCCTCTAATGCCGCAATTGCCGGAGTCAATTTATACACCGAACCGGGAGCATAATCACCCGAAATGGCCCGGTCGAACAAAGGTTTCTTATCTTCATCTTTAATTAAATCGGCAACCGATTTGTAAGTTCCACCATAATCACTTCTTTTTCCATCCGGAACAAAAAGATTTGGATCGTATGAAGGCAAACTAACGAGCGATAGTACTTCACCACTGACCTTTGCCACCACCGCGATTCCACTCTTCCCGGTATTAACATAGGCATTTGCTAACGCCGTTGTTAATTTTTTCTGCAAATCGGAGTCGATGTTAGTCGTAATGTTTTCTCCGTTCACCGGTTCTGTTCTTGATAATGTCGACTTTACGTTTCCATTAGCGGTCTCTTCTACTAGCTCTTCACCCGGCACACCGTTAAGTTTGTCCTGGTACTGTTTCTCGAGCCCTGCTTTACCCAGTAGACTGTCGGGATAACAGTTGTCTCCACAATTTTTTAGGTCGGTATCGGACATTTTTCCCATATAACCCACGATAGCCGCAGATACTTCACCCAGTGGATAAAACCTTACCGTTTTCCCTTGATAATCAATGTTCATTGCCAGAGGTTTCCCTTTGTTATCGTTAATAACTCCGCGAACCGGCTCAAGAACGATCCGTTTTACCATGTTATCTTTCGCCAGATCATTAAAGTGTCCACCCATAAATACTGTTAAAAACACTGCTCTGGAGACCGCCAACGCCATTAAAAAAACCAAAATCACACCTAGAATGGATATCGTGTTATGTTTATCCATTAGCGGTACTTTATATGAATTGATTCTGCTTTCTCGTCCAAATTAAAAACAAAAATACTCACCAGAAAAACCGCCAAACCCTCCCACACAGTCCAACTCAATCCAAACAATTTATCAAAAATCAGATTAGCCACTACTGAAAGTATTGCCATAACCACCGCCAGATCCTTCCTGCCATCAAAGAACACCGACATCACTCCCACTACAGTGACGATGAAGAGACTAGGCAATCCGACACTCAATCCGTTGAAAACCGACACCACAATTCCTAACGCTAATGCGAACCAATAGACACCTTGCCATTCCAGAAGAACAAACAAAAATGGCCAGTACAATCCCCACCCCAGGAAACCTTCACCCACCAATATTGCCAATATGGCTAGCGCTAAAATCTTTATGGTATTCTTGACTTGGCTTCCAATCATAAATTTTCTTCGATTACATCATATTATAGTGAAGTAAAATATATTTTAACTAATGGCTAGTACAAAAATTAATTTACTGATCCTTCCTTTGCTTATTGCCGTTCTTCTTTCTGTTTTCTCTAAACTTCGTGTTGGAAAGGATGTCGACCATATCGCTTTTGTTATTCTAAGCCCCATCCAATACCCCGTTTCTTCCCTCCGTTCTTATTTTCAAACCGAAACTAATCTTATTAAGAATTTACCTCAGATCTATAAACAAAATATCGATTTAAAAAACACTAATTCCGGCTTGCTTACCGAAAATCAAAACTTAAAAAATTTGATTCAAGACAAATCCGCCTTAGACAAGATCGGCTCGGCATACAAAACCGCCATTCCCATCCGTATCGTAAATACCGGCAATGTCATTTCCGCCACCAGTGCCCTTGATATTTCCTCAGTGGCCCCCGGCCAACCGGTGGTTATCGGTACTACCTTAATCGGAGTCGTCAGTGATGTTAAAAAACCGGTAATTAGTTTTATTCCTTTATCCAACGAACAGATCCCTCAATTCACTGTCAAAACCGGTTTAGGACAAAATGGCATTTATCAATACTCGGCCAGAACACCCCAAATTGTAAATATTCCCAGCGAAAATCCTGTCAGTCTTAACGATGTCGTTTTTACCCAAGCCCAAAATAAAATTCCTGCTAATCTGGTCATCGGCAAAATCACCAAGATACTTTCTTCATCAGAATCTCCTCTACAAAAAGCCGAAATCAAATTGGACATCGACCCTTCTCAATACAAAGATCTGGCAGTGATCACCGAACTCTAAATAATTCCCATAAACCGGAATCCCAGCTCGGCTATGGCCATCGACAAAGCCGCTCCAACCATCACTTGAGTAACGGTGTGTTTTCTGGTTTTCACTCTCGCCCACAAAACCAAGATAAGGATCATACTCATCCAGGCAAACATTTTCCAACCGAATAAACTATTTAAAAAGATCATTAACAATGCATTTACTCCGGCGTGCACCGATATCTTCCAATACAGGTTGATCAGCATAAATATAAAGGTGATCAACCATAGCACCGAAAGCATTTTCCATAAAAGATCAAAACCTAAAAAGTAGGCCATTAGTACTCCGATAAAATGACAACCTACGATAAAAAAATACGCTTTTTCTCTTTCTTTCCGGTTCGTAAAATCCCAATCACTTACCCTATCAGTCTTCATTAAGCTGAACAAAAATATTCCCGGAAGAACCACATCAAGAAGAAATAAATATTCTAATATTCTGGCTCTTGACCCTGCCTGGACACTATAATCCACGGTCAGCCAAACCAACAGCGGCACTTCCCATACCGGTTCAAATACCCGAGATATAAGCCAAGCTAATTTTCGTTTCACAACTTAAATATACAATACCGGTTTTAACCTAAACCACCGGTTACCTTAACTTTCTTCAATAGTTTGTCGTCTTCCAGCACCTTGGCGCAACCTCTAACTACTGCTTCCAATGGATTTTCCGTCACCCAAACCGGCATGCCCGTCTGCTCGGAAATTAATTTATCGATTCCTCTAATCAGCGAGCCACCTCCAGCCATGACCAAACCTTTCTCCAGAATATCGGACACCAGATCAGGTGGAGTTTCTTCAATTATTAAATGTATCTCGGACAGCACCTGATTAATGATGGGCATCATTGCCTCTCTAATTTCCACACTATCCAATTTCAACGACTTGGGCAAGCCGGTTTCCAAACTTCTTCCGCGGACCACAACTTGTAAAGGGTTTCCTTCCTTTTCTTTCTTTGACGGATAAGCCGAACCGACGGCGATCTTCACCTCTTCGGCAGTGCTTTCACCCAACAAAAGACTATATTTCAATCGAACATAATTTATGATCGATTCCGTCAATTCATCGCCTGCCACCCGCAAACTTCTATTCAGCACTAAACCTCCTAAAGAGATGACTCCTATCTCACTGGTGCCGCCTCCAATATCACAAATCATATGACCTTCTGCCTTTTGTACCGGTAGCCCCGCACCGATCGCTGCCGCCATAGGTTCCTCGATCAAAAAAGCGGCTCTGGCGCCTGCCGACAAGGCAGCTTCTTGTACTGCTCTACGCTCCACTTCAGTCACGCCACTGGGAATACCTATGGCTACCCTGGGTCTTGGGATCTTAAACCCCAAACCTTTGTAGAACTCATGTACTTCAACGATATAGTGCTTCAGCATAGCCTCGGCCGCGTCAAAATCGGCGATAACACCATCCCTCAAAGGTCTGACTACTTCGATATTTGCCGGATTTTTACCCACCATTTTCTTCGCCTCATCGCCGATCGCCAGTATCTCTTTTGTTTTCATCTGCCTGGCTACGACACTTGGCTGCCTGATCACCACCCCTTTACCACGGACGTGCACCACAGTATTGGCTGTACCTAAGTCGATTCCAACATCGAGCGTAGCTAGCCTCCAAAATTGCTCAAATAGCATTTGTTAAATACGTGGTCATAATACTGCCTAATATTATCAGATTAGATCATTTTCGGCACCTCTATTTTGAGCCTCGTCATAAACCAAGATACTTGACAAAACAGCCTCCTTGTGATACTATAGGCTTCATTCTCGTCTAGCACGTTTCAATTCTCTCAAATCTCTTCCCAAGCCCTAGGTAATTTTGCCAGGGTATAGACCTAAACGGAGGCCCCAAGTGAAGAAAAGCTGGATCGTCATTTCCCTTATCGTTATCCTCTCGCTGGCTATGTCCGCATGCAGTGGTGAAGTACTCCAAGAACCGCAGTCGGCAGCCGGCAATCCCGTCGATCCCACCGCCCAAGCCCAGGCATTAGCCGCTGGCCCAAAAGCCAGTATGGTCAACGTCTGGGACTCGGCCAACCTGCGCGCCCTCAAACCCGTCCGGGAAATCGTGAATGCCGAATATGGCATCGCCATCAAAGCCTTCAAAGAACCCGGCTCTATGCAGGAAGCCATGTTGATGTTCCCTGCAGGTGTGATGGTCGCCGAATCCGACGGCCCACAGATCGGCCCCAACGACGTTTTTGCGATCGTTATGTGGGGCACAGCCGCCTATTACCTCTGCGTGACAACCGTAAAGTTTGCCTCGCAGGCAATCGGCCAGGTCTCAGCCGAAGATTTCCAACGCCTATGGGCGTCCCTGACCGCTTTCGACACCACCGATTCAGTGATCATGCAGATGGCCCGGCACTCGGACCCAAGCCACAACCCCAACTTCCCTGGCACTCAGGCCAGGGTAAACATCTCCGCCATGCTCGCTGCCTGGGCCACTCTCTTCGCCAAGGCCCCCAATGGTGGACCCGATCACGGTTGTGGTGCTGTCAAAGACGGTGCGGGCAATATTGTCCGCTGGGTGATCTGGATCGCTGATGCTGCCCGGGACTTCGGTGGCTACATTGTCACCATCAACCTCGGTAATCCCCAAGCACCCTACGTGGGTAGCTACGACCTCACCCGGAGCGATTGGGAAAAGGGCATGGACCAAAACAAGTTAAATAAGATGGGCCAAACTTGGTCCGCCAACATCCCCTGCCCCGGCAACCTACCCTCACTCCAGCCGGCCACTGCCATCGCCCACTAATGAGAATTGAATAAGTTCGTCACGCGACCCCCAAAGGGTCGCGTTTTTTTTGGTTTATTTTGTTTATTGATTACCCAATGTTTCCTCGGCCTTCTTTATATCTTCCAAAAATCCCTCATGAGCCGCTTTCTTGTCATCCTCATTTAACAACTTTCTAAATCCTTCGACCATTCTGTCCGAAAGTCTGTATTCACCTCCAAAACCACTTTCGATCAAATCGTCAATATCCTCAGTCCCCTCATCGACTTCGACTTGGGCTTCTTGTCTTTCGATGACATCGGAGATTACTTTTGACAACCTAATGTGCTTGGCTTGGTCAGCATCGGCTCTTGTCTCGGATAATCTCTTATCCAAATAACCAAGCATAAAATTTTCCATAGTCTCCGACATGGCTACCAATCCCCAATCATTATCTATTTCTTTACTCCAAATACCCGTCATCAAAGAAGTCATGACCGTATCGATAAGTTGTTTATTCTTTCCATCATTGGCAAAACTGTAAAACTTTTCTAAAAACTCTTTTGCTTTGGCATCTTCCAATTGCCCGGTGTTTCCGTCCGAGATTCTCCACAAGGCAGCCAAAGTAATTCCGTTTTTAATTTCTTCTTGTCTATCCTTCCCCATCAAAGCCCCTTCTTTTCCCATTTTTTCCTCGATCTCATCAAGATAAACCGTGTAGCCGTTGGGATTCTCCATACTTCTTATCTCATCTACCGAAACCGATTCAAATGCACTTGGTAAGGCCGTTTCTTGTGTATCCATAAACTCAATATATCATCAAATCCTCTGCTAAACTAATGACATGTCTTCTCTTGAAAATTTTTGCAACAAAGCCATCCGTTATCTTTTCTATCTTCTTTTTTTCTTCACCCCGATAGTAATGTATACCGGAACTTCCGAAGTTTTCGAGTTTAATAAAATGCTTTTCGTCTACGTTATTACTACCTTAATTACTGCCTTCTGGCTTACCAAATCTTTTTCATCCAAAAAATTCACTATCGCCAAAACTCCTCTGGACATTCCCGTTCTTTTGTTTCTGCTTTCTCAAATCATTTCTACTTTTCTTTCCATCGACCGGCACACTAGTGTATGGGGCTACTATTCCCGCTTTCATGGAGGGCTTGCCTCGACCATTAGTTATATTGTTCTGTTCTATGCCTTCGTAAGCAATGTAGCAGGCGATAAAAAAGCCCGGCGGGAGTTTCTATGGGCGATCATCGGCTCGGCGGTCTTGGTGTCGGTTTATGGCGTCCTTGAGCATTTTGGTATAGATAAAGATGTGTGGGTCCAAGATGTTCAAAACAGAGTTTTCTCGACTCTTGGTCAGCCTAATTGGTTATCTGCTTACCTTTTGGCTGTTCTCCCTCTTACTGTGTTCATGGCCTTTGAAGCCAAGAATAAAAAAGATCTGGTAATTAACGGGGTTGTCTCTTTACTGTTTCTAATTACCATCCTCTTCACCAAATCTCGTTCGGGAATTGGTGTCACTTTCGTAATTCTCTTTGTCATCTTTGCCATTTATCTAAGAAAATTATTTCTCAATGGCTTCGGGAGAAAAGGTCTTGGTTTGTTGTCTGCTGCTCTTATTTTATTTGTTACCCTCTTTTTGATCGGTACTCCTTGGACACCAAACCCGGCCGATTTCGCTCACGCCAATCAATACGGAGGTCCCATCTGGCCGCAAGCGGAAAAATATCTCAATAAAATCCATCTCACCACTCAAATTAAACCTGTTCAACTCCAACTATTAAGTCAAACCGACAAAGACAATTATGACCGGCTCCAACAGGGGCTCAGGGTTGGCGGCAGCGATTCCATGCAGATCCGAAGTGTTGTCTGGCAAGGCGCCATTGAGCTTGTCAAGCGCTATCCTTTTTTTGGCACCGGTGTTGACACCTTCGGCTATTCTTACTACTGGGTACGACCTGCGTCACACAACATGCTGTCCGAATGGGACTTCCTCTACAACCGCGCCCACAATGAATACCTAAACTTCGCGGCCACTACCGGCCTCTTTGGTCTTCTGTCTTATCTTTTTCTCATCGCCGGTTTTATTTATGCCTTTATCAAAGCTATTAAAAAAGACGACCTGGTTTCGATTGGTTTACTCTTAGGTTTTATCTCGATACTTATTACCAATTTCTTTGGCTTTTCGGTGGTTTGCATCGCTCTTTTCTTCTACCTCTACCCGGCAATTGCCATCACCGGCAGTGATCAGTTTCGTCTGACCTCACAAAAAATAAAATTTAATCCGGGCTTAGGTATATTTCTTGTCTTCTGTCTCACCGCATATCTTTTGATAAACACCTATCATGCTTGGGCTGCCGATATTGATTATTCAAAAGGGAAAAACTTTCTCCTCTACGGCCCCACCTACCTTACCGATTCTTTAAAAGATCTTGACCAGGCCATCAGTGAGAACCCCAGCGAACCACTGTATAAGTCACAAATTGCCGAGGCCCAAGGTCTGGCCGCCCTTTATATCAACGAGGAAATGAAAGCGTTACCGGCATCTGCTTCCGCCACCGAAGTTAGTCACTACCAACAAGGCCGCGATCAATATGCCAATGCCGCCCTCCAAAACGCCAATAACGCTATTGCCATGAACCCTTATCAAACAAACTATTACAAATCCAAAGCTAAGGTAGCCCTTTATCTTGCCACCTACAACGCCGGCTACTACAACGATGTCATTACCAGTCTCTTGCAGGTCTCGGAAAAGGCACCCACCGATGCTAAAGTCCTTTATAACTTAGGTCTGATATATACCAATACCGGCCAATACGAAGAAGCCAAACAAGTTTTGAATAAGGCCGTTGAGCTAAAACCTGATTACACTGAAGCTATCACCGCTCTAGCCAAGCTGGCTACTCCTTCAGCCACCAAAAAATAAAAAAGACGGGGATTTACCCCGTCTACACCACCCCGAAAGACCTTATATTTTTATCAATGTTTTATATTCTTTCCACGTCAAGAACACGGCTTCATTTTCGCCTAGATTATAAAAAACAATATCCGGATAAGACTCTGTCAGAAACTTTAACTGTGACTCGCGAAACAAGGCGTAGAACATGATCTTAATCGTTCCAAAATCTTGATCTGCGCATTGCTTGTCGACTCTTTCATTTTCCGTCTCCACCAAACATCCTACCCTGATCGCACCAGGCATGTTGTTTAGTAACTTTAATGATGAAACCGTATAGTAGTGTTTCCCTTCACGGGATTGATCGGTACCGGTACAAGCTACTTTTCTGGCATATTTGACCTCTTCTGGATCCCTACTGGTCTTAAAAGCCATATTGTCCTCCTACTAAACAAGTTGTGTCTTTCTTGGGTTGGTAACGTACAACGTCGGCAATTATAACACCCCATTTTGGATATGGGAACTGCAATATTACAGGTCTAATGATAAAATATACTACGTTAATGAAAATCTTAGTTACACCGGATCCATTTTTGAAGCGCGTGGCCAAGGAGGTTAAGCAGTACGACAAGAAACTCAAGGACCAGATCAGCGCTATGACAAAACTCCTAAACCAGGCAAGTGACCCGGAAGGAGTTGGTTTGGCAGCCACGCAAGTAGGCATCGATAAACGGTTTTTCATTCTAAATCTCCATGGCCATATTGAGGTTTTGATCAACCCCACCGTTACCGCTACCTCCGATGCTTTACTGTCCCAAGTCTATCGCAAAAGCAAAGACCGTTGGCTGGAAGGTTGTCTATCTCTTCCAAAACTATGGGGTTTTGTTGACAGACCTTTTTGGTCCGAGTTGGACTACCTCACTCCAATTGACAATAAACTAGTCAAAAAGCACCGCCGTTTCGAAGGAGTTGAATCCTCCTACGCCCTTCACGAGTTGGACCACCTCGATGGTATCCTCTTTACCGACCGCATCCTCGAACAAGGAGGCCGGATCTTCCACGAAACTCCGGACGGCCTGGAACCGGTCTCGATTGTTTAACCCATAACATTGTCTTTTTCCCCTTCTCCTGTTAAACTACAGCCACTCATCCGCACCTTTACTTAGGAGGCTACTTTGCTTCGCAAAATCCATCGTAATACCTTAGGTCCCGCATTGATCATCTTTTTGATCTGGCTTGCTGTAGATAGCATTTTGATAGTTGTCCACCCGGAACTAACCAACCTGAGGATTGGTTCCAAACTCGTTCTCATGACCTTGGAAAGTTATCTGATCTTCATCAACCTGGGAACACGGCACCTAGTTCTCTCTTTTATTTGGTACCTAAATCTTTGGCTGGCCAGCACCTCTGTTATGATTCTGGCCACTCCGGCTCTTTCGCCACTCAACATTTTTTTGTTTGGCTTGGCCATCTCTCTGGTGATTACTGCCGGAATTTGCGTTTTTACCAACCTCCTCGACCAGTTTTAAACTACTCCCGGGCCTATGCCCGGGATTTTTTTATACAAAAAAAGACCCTCTTTCGAGGGTCCGTCACTTAATATTGTGACCAATATCCACCTGTAAACAAAACAAAAATTACAAGTCCCAAAAATATAACCATTACCGACCCGGTAAATAGCGATCCTATTGGATGCACCGAGGTTACTTCGATCGGTCGATCGGCCTTTAAGACGACTGTCACTGTACTTCCACTCTTTGTCAGGTCGATTTGCTGTCCTGGCCTGAGAGTAAAATCCCGGACGAACAGGTTTTCCGTCTCACCCTTGTTTGAATCGAGGTATTTATTCTCCGATGTAAAAACGTACACAGTAGACGCTTTGGTGCTCACACTCACGGGAGATGTCAACTCTTTATCCAAATAATAGTAACTTAACGAAGTACCCTGTTCGGCATATACGGAGACTTCATATCCGGAAGTGGTCGCCACGCTGCAGAGACTGGCAATCCGGATTGTCGCGAACCAAAGCGCCGCAGAAAGTAAAAGATAGATAAGGATGTACTTGGCGAGTCTCATTTTTCCTCCACTGGACCTTTTTCTTGCTGGATGTACTGCACCATGCAAGTTTCCGGTCTCAAAATATATCTGGTGTCATCGACCATAATGGAATCCTTACACCGAGCTTCGGAAACCTCAGATGGCAAGCGCATATCAAAACAACCCTTGGTCAAATCGGCTGCACAGTAGGTCGCGGTCTCGTATTTCTGAAACCCGTTTTCCTTTAGAGCCGAGCTGAAAACTTTTTGAATGGATGGCCCCACCAATGCCAAAACTACCAACACCACGGCAGCCACCATTGCCAATATGATTACGTACTCTTTGATCCCCTGACCTTTTTGCGTTTTTGGAAATCTCATCACGCCTCCTGATTAATGAACGCCTAAGCTTCTAATCCAGGCCAAGATTCCGGGTATGATCAAATTAATTTTGTCGCCCAATAGTGCCACTACACACGCTACAACGACGAAGATCAAAACTAAGATCAATAACCACTCGATCAGTCCAATTTTCTCCGGCTTTTTCTGTTCCATACATTCCTCCTAAGCCAAAATTTTGTTTACAAGTTAATGTTCAACTTCGGAATTCTATCATGCCTAAAGCCAAAAATCAAAACTATAGGCTCTGAGTTAATTTCGATTTTTCATTATTTCCTTTAGGAGATAATGGAAAAGTGGATAGAAATCAACGAAGAGTGCCGGAGTCGAACCTGTAACAGTTTCGACGAAGGCGGGAATGAGGGAAAAGACAAAGTCGTTTTCCCGAATACCAGTTAAAATACAATCATGGCCAAACCCAACTTGATCTATATCGGCTCTCCCGAGTTTTCCGCTCAGATACTGGAACATCTTTTGACTACCGGCATTGTTAACGTGGTTGGCGTAGTTACCCAACCGGATAAACCACAAGGCAGAAAACAGCTCATCGTGCCCTCTCCGGTAGCACAAATGGCTGCCAATTACGACCTTCCCGTATTCAAACCCGCTAAACTTGATGAAGCCAATTTGTCACATTTGAAACTACTAAAGCCGGACATCTTTTTGGTAGTCTCCTACGGCAAGATCATTCCTCAATCCTGGCTTGATCTACCTACAATCGGTACTTTCAATATTCATTTCTCCTTATTACCTAAATACCGGGGGGCTCTTTGTATCTCCGAAGCCATCAAAAACCAGGACGTGGAGACCGGCGTTACTT
>DASVZW010000113.1:0-5722 GCA_036391475.1 Patescibacteria group bacterium
CCTGAAGTTAGGGAAGATATGACAATAAAATCGAATCTTCTTATTGGCGAACTTATTTCAAAGATCAAAAATCAAAGCGACTTGATCGCGTCGGTCGATTATCTCAGCTCATTTGAAAATAATCATACTTTTAAAATCAGCTTTATTTCACAAACCGGGAACTTAGACCAAAAATCCGTAAATGAAATAAAAGAAAAGATTCTTTCTTCTTTGGGCTAGGGGGTTGGAGTTGGACTAACCGTCGGAGTCGGTGTGTTCGTTGGGCTTGGTGTTGGACTAGGGAAATCCATATTCAATGAAAAGTTTATCGTTTTGTCCGTTGACTTTCCTTCAGAATCGATTGCCCAAACTCGAAGAGAATGAACGCCGGTACTTACCTTCACGTTTAGGAAATAAGAGTTGTCCGTAAAAGTGTGTTCCAATGTTCCGTCGATGTAAACTTCCACTCTGGTGATCGGCTTGACACTGGCAACCGAAAACCTGATATTCACCGAATCGCCATCAGTCCTGCTTTTATCTCCCGGAGAACTTATCTGAATATCCAAATCGGTTGTGGGCAAACAAGTTTCCGTAGGTGGTTTATAGAGCGGATCGGTTTGTCTAAGCACCCAGTCATTAATTCCTTTCTGCCATGAATCTTTGTTAGTCAAAGGATCCTTTTCTTTTATCACCACAAATTCCTTTTGATCGTAATTCCCTTGAGATACCGCGATAGGGTCGGCCAGACGGCTCCCATCATTCTTACATACTTTCAAATAGGTGTGGATCGGATCTGGCCCCGCAGGTACGGTGCCATTGATAAACCATTCTTTGTAACTCGGAAAATTATCGTGCGCCGGATAACCCGAGATCTTATCTACGTCTATCTGAGAGACTCCGTCCGGAACCGGGAAGGGTTTATCCGGTCTGGTGGTCAAAACATCGAGCATTTCTCTCCTCCAAATTGGAGCGGCACCAGAAACACCTGAGGCCACGTTTTTCATCTTATCGTTATTGTTATTTCCTACCCAAACTCCTACGATCGTATCTTTTGTCCAACCGATGGTCCAGTTGTCTCTTAAGTCATTTGTAGTTCCTGTTTTTACTGCTACCGGTCTATTACCAATATTCAAATATGAGTTAGGTGAGAATGTTAAAAGTCTCGCGTTGTTATCCGACAACACCGAATTAATTAAAAATGCCACCTTTGGATCCATTACTCTTTGTGGAGTTACAGTCTTATTTTCATAAACAACTTTTCCTTGCCGGTCTTCTATTCTAAGTATCGAAATTGGATCTACTTTTAAGCCTTCATTAGCAAAGGCACTATAAGCGCTGACCATATCGATCAAACGGGCCTCTGCACCACCTAAGGCCATTGAGAGACCTACTCTACTCATAGTGTCCTGTGTCGGTTCCATCGTAGTTAATCCCATCTTGTACCCTTGGGTAAGAACATCTTTTACCCCAACCAAAGCCAAGAGCTTTACGGCCGGAATGTTAATTGAGCTACCTAGTGCGTCTCTTAAATGCAATAAGCCATGTTCTTTCCCATCATAGTTTTTTGGAGCATAAGGAGTATTTTCATCTTTACCCGGGAACTCAGTTACCACATCGGCTAATACCGATGCCGGAGAATAACCTTTCATAAAAGCGGTTGCATAAACTAAAGGTTTGATACTTGACCCGGGCTGTCTCGATCGTGTCGTAACATTTACTTGTCCGTCGATCGAGGCATCAAAATAATCTTTTGACCCAACCATACTCAAAATCTCCCCCGTATTTGTGTCCAGAATCATTGAAGCACCATTAGAAATATTCAGACTCTTACTGACTTTATCGATTTCTTCCTTTACGATAGCCTGGGCTTTTTGTTGCAAATCCCAGTCTAAAGAAGTAATTACTTTGTACCCACCGGACTGAAGCACACTTGGTCCGTACATATCTTCCAACTGCTGTTTTATATACATCACAAAATGCGGTGCATTTATTGTGCTGCCAAGACCCTTAAATACTACTTTACCCAACTGATCATCGACCTGCTTTTCTTGGTCTTTAGTGATGTAACCGTCTTCCTGCATTCTTCTCGCCACCTCTTCGGCTCTGGGAACATACGCCTTACTATTTTGACCATAAGGGTAATAATTACTGGGTGACTGTGGCAAACCGGCTAGAATTACCGACTCCGTAAGATCCAGATCTTGTACATCTTTTCCAAAATATTGCTGGGCGGCCGCTGCCACTCCTATCGCATTGCCTCCGTAAGGTGATTCATTTAAATACATCCTCAGGATCTCATCCTTGCTATATTGTTTTTCAATTTTTAGCGCCAAAATAAACTCTTTTATCTTGCGGGTTATATTTCGATCTTTTGTCAACAACACCTGCTTAACTAATTGCTGTGTCAGGGTTGAACCTCCTATCAGTCGGTGGTTGAGGATCACGTTCTTAACGATTCTTAAATATGCCAAGGGATCAAATCCTTGGTGTGTATAGAAGTTTTTATCCTCAACGGCCACTGTGGCATTGATCAATGTTTTGGGCACATTGGCAAAATCCACGTATTTTCTGTCTTGATCGGTATACAGATCATAAAGAACCACTTTTCCTGTTCTGTCGGTGATAACCGTCGAAAAACCTGTATCTCTCTTAACCTTACCGGGATCTGGCAAACCGATAGAGAAAAAAGCAAATATCCCTACCACCAGTAAAGTTGCCGCCACCAGTCCCAAAAAAATAACCTTACCAATATTCATCTTCGGTAGGTGCAATTTTGGCAGGCTTAAATTACGTCTTCTTCTATACATAATTATCTATCTAATCATACCTCATAGAAACGTGGGTATAATAAGTATATGACCAAAAGAAACAAAAAATTATTTACTATCATCATTTTTGTAGGCTCGGTTGTGTTGGTTTTGACCACATTCGCTTCCATGTTTGCCTATGGATTCTAAACTTCATTTTGAGGATCCTATCACCGCTGTCTCCGGAGTAGGGGAGGCTACTGCGGAAAAACTTGAGAGGCTAAATATTGGCGATGTCGCCGATATTATAAAGCACTACCCATCACGATACTTGGATTTCACCACTCCAACGGTTATTAAAGAACTTAAGGAGAAAGTATCCTCTTCATTTACTGCCAAAATTACCGGTCTCAAAACCTTTTTTACCGGATCCGGTAAGCTCATGACCCAAGCAACAGCCCAAGACGAAACCGGAAAAATAAAACTTACCTGGTTCAATAATCCTTATATCAAACGCCTTATTAAAGAAGGGGATGAATATTCCATTGCCGGGAAACCCAGTTTTTTTGCAGGCAAACTAACCATTGTCTCACCGGTGATCGAAGAAAAAGGTGGATTCTCGCTCAACACCAAAGGTCTGGTGCCGGTATATCCATTGACGGCAGGCCTCACCAGCAAATGGTTCAGAAGTAAAATTTATAAACTTCTCGATCAAACGGAAATTATCGAACCACTTTCGGAAGATATTCTCAACGGCTTATCCCTTATTGGAATAGAAAATGCCTATAGACAAATTCATTTTCCCAAAGACACCAAAGAACACTGGCAAGCCGACAAACGTCTATCTTTTAACGAACACCTTCGTATAAATCTCAGAAATCAGCTGGAAATGGATAAACTTGGTGATTCTTATGTTCTGGATCTAAACAAAGACTTGGACATCAGAACCAAGGAGAGACTACCTTTTAAACTTACTGAGGACCAAGAAAAAACTATACAATCGATATATAAGGACTTGTCGGATAAATCTTTTAGCCACCGTCTTATTCAAGGAGACACCGGTTCCGGAAAAACGGTCACTCTTATTTTTGCCAGCAACCAATGTTTGAATAATCAAACAAGTTTTATCCTAATGGCCCCAACGGAAATTCTGGCCAGGCAACATTTTGAAACTTTCAAAAAGTATTCAATGTTTCCAACCAATATCCAGTTTGTTAGCGGCTCGACGAACGAATCTATTATCGATCACAAACCGATGATCTTTATAGGAACCCATGCTTTAATTAATCAAATTCCTGCAAAACTTAAATTCCCAGTATCCTTGATCGCCATTGATGAACAGCACAAATTTGGAGTTAAACAAAGAGAGGAACTAATCAAAAGGTCTCCGTTGCCACATTTGATCAATTTGTCGGCCACCCCCATCCCTCGTACTGTAGCTTTGGGACTGATTGGTGATCTAGAGATCAGCAACATTACTCATAAGCCTCAAAACAGACTACCCATAAAAACCCACGTTGTCCCTGCCACAAGATACAAAAATAGCACTAAATGGTTGAAAGAAAAAATTTTGGCCGGCAATAGTATTTTTGTTGTTTGTCCAAATATCTCCGATCATGGCCAGGGGGTATCATCCGTAGACCTTGTTTTTAAGGAATATCAAAAGAAGTTCAGCGACATCTGCCCCATATGGACCCTTCACGGAAAAATGAATCCGGAGGAACAACAAAAAACGATCACTTCTTTTAAGAACGCAAAGTCGGCTATTTTGGTAGCCACCTCATTGATAGAAGTTGGTATCGACATCCCTTCCGCCAATATTATGGTTATCCACTCGGCGGAAAGATTCGGTCTGGCTCAGCTTCACCAATTAAGAGGCAGAGTCGGCAGAGGCGATACCCAGGCATATTGTTTTTTAATTCCCAGCACCGACGAGGAAACAGAAACCGAAAGACTCCAACTCCTTCAAAAATACGATTCTGGTTTGGTTTTGGCCCAGAAAGACCTCAGATTGAGAGGATCTGGAGAGCTATTCGGTCTTAAGCAGCACGGGGTTCTAGCCACCAGGCTTAAATATTTTTGGTCCAAAAAACTATTTACCGAAGCTAAAAAACTCTCAAAAGACATAATCCACTCCGACAAGCCGGCTTCAGGCACGATCCTCGACAAACTCGACCAAACATAATAAAATATACCCTGTCAACAATATTCATTCAACATGGCTGCAACACCTAAAAGAAAACTTTCATCCGGTAGACAAGGACGAAGACGCACACAAGTTAAGCTCATCGAGCACAAACTCATCGTCTGCAAAAAATGTGGAAGCATGAAACGTGCCCACTTCATCTGTCCTGTTTGCGGAGCTGATTAATAAACAACTAAATAAAAAGTGAAGTCTGCCTCAGATCCTCGACATCTAAAAAGGATAAAAACCTTTAAGTCATTATTTGCCGGAAGTTTTACAGATCAAACCGAAAGACCCAGCCGCGTAGAAAAGATTTATGCCAATCTGGAGCAAATAGATGGTATTATTCAAAAATGCGCCCCTGAATGGCCTATTTCTCAAATAAACCGGGTAGACCTGGCCGTATTAAGACAAGCAGTCTACGAACTCCTTTTTAAGACTCAGACTCCTACAAAAGTAATAATCGATGAAGCAGTCGAGATCGCCAAACGCTATGGTGGCAAAACCAGCTCCAGCTTCGTCAACGGCGCCCTGGCTGCTGCCCTTACCCTTACCAACCGAAACGAATGAACAACCCAAACCTAGGCCCTCTACAAGAATCAATTGGCTACACATTCGCTAATCAAGAGCTTCTCCAAACCGCCCTAACCCACCGCTCCTCATTGAATGACCCTACCATAAAAGAAAGCTATGAACGTCTGGAATTTTTGGGAGATGCCATACTGGAAATGCTCATTTCTTCTTTTCTTTTCGAAAAGTATCCCGACAAAATGGAAGGGTACTTAACCGCCGCCAGATCGGCTATCGTCCG
>DASVZW010000114.1:0-3421 GCA_036391475.1 Patescibacteria group bacterium
ATTTAATATCCCTCAACATACTCCCATATTCTACAGCCTGTTGTTATATATTATCCTTATGTATCTTTTGTATGTCATTTTATTGTTTCTGCCCGCAGGCCTGGCCAATATGATTCCTCCATTCAGTCATTTATTTTTCCCTGACCTAAACTATCCTCTGGATTTTAATCTCTTATTCAGAGGTAAGCGGGTTTTCGGTGATCACAAAACAATAAGAGGTTTTATTTCAGGCATATTGATCGGAGGGATTTTCTTTTTATTTCAAAAATATTTATATACTTCCACTGACTTTTATAAACACTTAAGTTTAATAAATTATGAACAGGTTTCCCCTTTTTTTGGCTTCTGGTTGGGTTTTGGCGCCTTAGGTGGAGATGCCATTAAAAGTTTTTTTAAACGCCAAATGAGTATTACTCCAGGATCAACCTGGTTCCCTTGGGATCAGATCGACTGGGTGATTGGATCACTTATAATCTCAGCCTTTTTTATCAAAGTTGATCTTGTTCTCATCCTAACCTTTTTGGTTGCCGGACTGGTTCTTCATCTGTTGGTCAACGGTATCGGTTTCATCATCAAAATGAACAAGTCTTACATTTAAGCTACTTGTATAATTAGCCTAATGAACAGTAGCTTGAAGGGTAATCTCCCCAACTTCCTTACTCTTTCTCGGGGTATCCTTGTCATTTTGATTGCTATTCTTTTTTTTAGCGATCTCCCGGCAAAATTTATCATCATTTACATTCTTTTCCTCTTGGCATCTCTGTCGGACTACTTAGACGGTAAGCTGGCTAGAAAATGGATGGTGAAGTCTAATTTTGGAGTTGTCTTTGATTCCTTATTTGACAAGGTATTCACTTTTGTCATGTACATTTTACTGATCCCTTATAGTCTACTTCACATAGGGGTCTATATTGCCCTCGTTTTTAGAGACCTTCTGGTTGACGGAATTAAGAACTTTTCTCTATCAAAAGGGCAACCTATCTCTCCCAAGATGTCCGGGAAACTAAAAATGGTCTTTCAAACCTTACTTATAAATTTCGGTCTTCTCTTGCTTATCTTTCCCAACAACGGAGTCCTAAAACTTCTTTTGATTATCAGTGCCACAGCTGCATTAATATTCTCTTACTATAGTGGTCTTCTCTATGTCTACGACTGGATCAATCCCCCAAAAACAAAAAACAAAAAGAAGTAATATCGTATTTCTTTTTCTTTCCATGTTGGGTATTGGAAGATTACCTTTTTCACCCGGTACTTTCGCCAGTATCGTTTCCGTTCCAATCTTATTTTTTATATACCTGCTTCACCAAGAATTATTTTTAGTTTTACTTTCTATTTTTTTATATCTTCTTTCAATCTATTTTATTCGGCATACGGTTGAAAAACCTTTCGACAGGAACTGGATTGTCATTGACGAATATCTGGGGATGTCGGTTACTCTTCTTCCTTTATTTATGTTTAGGTCTTTTTCCCTGTCAAATGCCATTGTCGGTCTAATTCTTTTCAGATTTTTTGACATATCAAAACCATTATTTGTCCGCTCCATTGATAAATTGGACACTCCTTCATCCGTTATCTTGGATGATCTACTTGCCGGTTTTTACTCTGGTCTCCTCCTCTATATATATCTGATCATATTTAAATGAATGTATCTCCTATTCTAATAACGGGCACTTCGGGCCATCTTGGCAATAAGGTAATTCGGAAAGTTGCCACTCACCATAACGTGATATCCATTTCCAGGCATCCTCTTCCGGATAATTCCGATAAAAATATTCACAAACTCTCCGTCGATTTATTGAATTACGATCAGTTTTCAAACAACTTAATTAATTACACTTCGATACCGACCATCATTCACATAGCCGGCGTTACTGATACCAATGGTCATGGAAATTTTAAGGACAATATTGTTATAGCTAACAATATCGTCAAAATAGCAAAACAAAAAAATACTAACCATATTATCTTTATCAGTTCCAACTCGGTTAATTACAGTGACCGTCCCTATGCCCATTCAAAGAAAATCTCTGAAGAGATTATCTCCGAGAGTGGCATACCCTTTACTATTCTTCGACCAACCATGTTGCTTGATCCTGGATCACCTGAGATTAAGAAAATAATAAAAATACTTACAAAATCTTCGATAATTCCTATGATCAATTCTGGTTCTCAATTGATTCAACCAATATTCACAAATGATTTAGTAAATCTGATTGAACTGTGTCTAAATAATAAAAAATCAATTAATAAAATTTATACCGTCGGCGGCGCATCGGCTGTTTCATCCAAAACGCTAATATACTCGGTATTGCCGGTCTCAAGGGATCACAAACTGGCCATTAATATACCTTTGGGAATAATAAACTTACTAATTTGGTTATTTAAAATATTGAAAATTGAAAATATCTCTGATCAGTTATCTGTTTTAACAAAAGATATTACCGTGGACAATTCACCGGTGACCAAAGAACTTCTTTGGAAACCAACCCCCATGGACACTGTTTTTAATGATTATTTCTCCTGAAAACTGAATCTTAACCACCAATTATTGTTCAATCTACCAAAAAAAAGTAAATCTTCAAGCATATCGTAAACAAAGTGAAACGTTATTGAAAAAAATAACGCTGTTAACAGGCCATTTCCCACAAACCCTAAATACATCGCCAGCACTAATGAAATAACTGGGGTCAGAATATTGTGACTCAGAATTCCTGTATTATTCTTGTGATTCTCCTTGCAATATTCTATATATTTTACAAAACCTTTTGATAATAATATCCCTCTTGCCTGAACAGAATAGTCGGTATTCTTTCCATAGAAAAATAAATAAATCAGGTGGTCAATGTCGGGGAAAAATGACCCAATAGTCGAAATAACTAATAGATCAAACAGATTATCGTGGAAGCAAGCGTATACGACAAAGGCTATTACGATCCCCAACAAAAAATGTATCTCACCATGAAGTTTCTCACTTAATTTCATCAACTTATCTCTAAGATTCATTATAGAATTTTAACTTATTTACCATCATTAATTGCATGAAAAATTCTATGAAACCGATCCTTCCAATAATTTGAAACAACATTTCAAAGCTTTTTATTAGCCCACCAAAACCGCTTTTTTTATACTTTGCGGTCTGACCCACCCCCGGCATGAATACCTTTAGAACCTTCTTCTTACGCAAGTAATATTTATTAAACGCTGCTTCGATCATATATCCACCTTCGTCAAAAATATTTATATTTTTTAAAAGTTCTTCCCGGCTAAAAGCTCTCTCCCCACCAAATGCATTTGCAAAACCAAAAATCCGGGCATAAAAAACATCTTTTTCCCTTATTCCCATCACCATATCGCACATTTTATTACTGATCGGTTTGGCCAATGCTTTTATTTGATTCAATGAAATACCTGTTAGATCGGC
>DASVZW010000115.1:0-5550 GCA_036391475.1 Patescibacteria group bacterium
CTGTAGGCGTAGCCGTTTCGGCGATGGGTGCCCGAAGCGTTGGAGTAGTGGTGAAAACTCCAATTTTCCCGTCCAGCGTCAAAGTGGTTTGATCGCTTAAAAGTGAAAAAGCGGTGCCGGCAAGAGCGATGGCCAGGACGAGCAAGAGACCCAGGATGGGCAAACGAAGTTTTTTCATTTTCCCCTCCTTAAGGGTGAATTTGCTCCAAGTCGACTGCTATCTTGATCTCGACATTTTGACCACCGGTACCCAGGTCGGCGTCTTCCGGAATGTTCCAATGAAAAACGACCGGGACAGTAGCTCCGGCAGCGACTTCGCCGGATTGTTGGGTTTCAATGAAACGAAGATAGCCAGTATCGCCTTTGAGAGTGACTGTGTACCTGCCCGGAATAGTGCCGACATTGGGTACGTTCACAACAAATGTTCCCGTATCTCCCGGTTTTAAATTTTCTCCCAGAGTGAGGGGGTTGGTGGTCACTGTACCGAGCTTCAATGATGCTGCTTGAAATCTGGTCGAAACGGTGACACTGTCGGTAAAATAAGAGTAGGCTCCGGCTGAGAGTAGCGCTACTGCCAAGAGCAGAGCAGCTATTATCTGAGCGCGTTTCGTCATTTATCCTCCTTGCTTTCCTTTATTGAAGGGAAAGACTTTGTTGGAATGAAGAAGATCAAGAAGAATAACAATAAGAATGATCATAATGATCCAGAAGATGTTGTTTTGGACAAAGACAAAGACGTAACCCAAAAACGGAATGGAAAAAAGGAACTGGCCTTTGGGACTTGCTTGTCTTAGGACATCCGGGGCATTGTTGGCGTCTCCTTTGGTGATCATCATGCCGTTGTCCATGCCCATGTAGCGGTGGATGACGTCACTCCCCTGCTCGGAAAACATAATAATGTCGCCGGCGTGGGGCATGTAATTAGAATCCATGTGCACAATGGCCAGGTCGCCAGTATTAAAGACGGGAGCCATGGAGCCGGAGCGGACGTAAACCATACGATAAGGAAAGACACCGACCTGGCACAAAAGAATGATGGCCAGAAGTAACAGTAAAGCGTAGAAAAGAACATCTCCGATGAGTTTTACCGTTTTATTGTTCATTTTTCTCCTCTATTGGTGGTTAAAGTAAAAAAGTTAATAAAAAAGGGTGGGCGATGCCCACCCTTTTAGGATTAAACGATTTTACTTTACGGGTTGGAGTGCTTGGGGAGCTGCATAGCGGTCAGCGTCCAATTGAAGCCAACCTGCTTGCCGATCGTATCGTTGCCGGCATTCGCGCCGAAGGCCAGGTCAAGGCTAACCCAGCCGGTTTCTCCAGGGGAAAGGAACAGTGAGGTTGAGTTCCGAGTATTGTTCGGGTCTGAGAAGTATCCATTGGCGAGCTTGGCAGCTGCCGAGCGGATGGTCTGGACGCCGCCAATGTCGGAGATGTTGGTCTGGTTATTGCTGTCAGCAAAACCGACAACGTAGACATTGTCCTTCATAACCTCGTCGCCGGTTAATGTGAAGCCGGACCAGACGATGTTGATGGGAATGCTTCCGTCATTGCGTAGATAAATCTTGCAGGTGACCGGATCGTCGCCAGGAGCCATGTTTGTGAAGTTGCACGCGCCGTTGACGGTGTCGGTACCGGTCAAGCCGATACTCATTCCGAAGGTCGCGGCCTGATATACATTGTTGTTTGCGTGATTGACTGAGGTCCAGGCAGCGAAGGCGCCGGCGGCTGCGATAGCCACGATCAAGAGACCAACGAGGACGATCAAAGAACGTTTCTTCATGTATTTCCTCCTGTGTGGAATTGTCGAGCAGATTTTATAAAGCTCAAACTCTACAAAGGGTTATAACGTCAGGCGTAAAGTAAAAATTTAAAGGAACAAAGAAAAAGGGAACACAATACTCGATGTATTATACGTTACATTGCAGGTGCGTCAATACCTAAATTATCCAGGATATTATTGAGAAAACTTTTTCTTAAGCTCCCCTATCATTGTTTCAGTCATCTTTGGAAGGTCAAAGTCTGGTTGCCAGCCCCAATCAGTGCGGGCTTCTTGATCGTCTATGGAGCGTGGCCAGGAGTCGGCAATCTTTTGACGTTGGTCCGGAGAATAGGTTACTTCCAAGGAAATGTGCTTTTTGATCTCGTTCTCAAGGTCTTTGGCTGAAAAACTTAGAGCACTCAAATTATAAGGTTTATAGGATAAAAGCTTTTCTGTTGGGGTGTCCATTAGTTGGATCGTGCCCTTAACAGCGTCGTCCATATACATCATGGGTAAAACGGTATCAGCACTGACAAAACAATTATATTTTCCGGTTTTTAGTCCGTCGTAAAAAATTCCAACGGCATAATCGGTGGTACCCCCACCCGGTTCTTGTTTCCAACTTACTATACCGGGGTAGCGTATGGTACGGACATCCAAGTTGTATTTAATATGGTAATACCTGCAAAGAAGTTCTCCGGCGACTTTGGTAACGCCATACATTGTGGTGGGTTCAAGTACCGTTTGTTGAGGAGTATTATCTCTCGGAGTGGTAGGACCGAAGGCAGCGATGGAGCTTGGCCAAAAAACCTTGATTTGTTTTTCAGTTGCGATATCCAAAATCGATTTTAGCCCGGTCATGTTTATATCCCAGGTGACGGTCGGGTCTATCTCTCCCCTGGCGGATAACAAAGATACCAGGTGGTATATAGTGCCAATGTCATATTTTTTTATGGTGTGGTATAGCTTGTCGTGCTCCAATATATTGAAGTGTTCGACAATGCCATCGAAATTATCCGGAGTGTTTATGTCCATCGCAACAACATTGTCTTTACCAAATTTATTCTGCAGAGCAGGTACCAGCTCGCTACCAATTTGACCGAAGGCACCGGTAACCAAGATTCTTTTCATACTAAAATTATATCGTGAGTGAAAGCTATTTATCTATGTTTTTGGATCCGGATTGTCTTAGGATAAATAAAAGATAGAGCAAGCCCATGAATATCAATCCAATGACCAGACTTAGCCGGCTGTCGGAGATTTTTGGGAAGAAAAGATCCAAACCAATGATCTTAAAATAATTTAAGAGACCGATATTTCCGCTGGTAATAACTTTAATCGCAATGAAAAAAAGGTGGACTATAGCTGAAAATAAAATGATCTTAAATAAGCAATTAGAATATTTATTTTTATTTAATTGTTCAATTATTTTCATTAATAAACATTATCTCACAATAAAAAATCCGCCCATTTAAAGAACGGATTTTTATAATATTTACCGATTATTTAGCTGCCGGAGTAGCACTAGGAGTAGCACCTCTGAAATTTGGATTTAATTGAATATCCTGAGCGGTGACACTACCATCGTTGTTGGCGGTGCCGATGACAAGGACTCTAGCGCCTACAGTAAGGTCACTGGCAGAGCCGGCGACCGATTTGTTTATGGCAGTATTACTACCCAAAACTACGATCTTGGAGCTGCCGTCCTGAAGCTTAACAGTAATGGTTGAACTATCGGCGCTTAGTATTGTGCCGTTAACCTGTCCCCCGTTGGCAAACCTGGCGGTTCCATTTCCCCTTGTTTGACCTTGAGCGAACTGTCCACGAGTCCCGTTTGAGGTTGGAGTTTTGGCTTGATATTTGGTGCCGGCAAAAAAGCCTGCGGCAATGGCTATGACTGCGACTACTATGGTAGTGGTGAGATTGTATTTCATATATTTTTTTAACTAATAATTATTCATAACGGAGAGCTTCGATTGGCTGGAGACTGGCAGCTCTCTGTGCGGGATACCAACCAAAGAGTATTCCAATTCCTGCCGAGACGACGAAGGCTAAGAGAATGGACGAAAGAGAGATAAGGAATGGAAAACCGGTGAGTTTGGAAATAAGATAAGAAACTCCGATACCGAGGAACACACCAATTACTCCACCGGTGAAGGTGAGAATTATTGATTCGGTCAAAAATTGGGCAATGATATTTCTCTTTTGTGCACCAAGGGCTTTTCTAAGACCAATTTCTCTGGTTCTTTCGGTGACGGTGACAAGCATGATATTCATAATACCGATACCGCCTACCAGTAATGATATGGCAGCAATTCCCGAAAGCAGAGCGGTAAAGGTTGAAGTAGTAGCCGAGGCCGTATTTAAGATATCCTGCTGAGAAAATATTGTAAAGTCGGCTAAGGTAGGATCGCTAAGATGATGCCTGTCCAATAAAAAATAGCCTACTTCATTTTGAGCGGAGGTCATGAGGTCGGCCGATTTTGCTTCGAGAGCAATTGAGCTAAGATAATTGACGCCAAACAATTCTTTTTGCGCTGTAGTTAAAGGAACATAAACAATATCGTCTTGATTGGCGAAACCGGTGCCGCCTTTGGAAACCGTGATTCCGACAATTGTAAAAGTCTTTCCGCTAATTCTTATTGACTGACCAATCGGATTAGCGCCTTCTCCAAAAAGGTCCGTAACTACAGTAGGTCCAATGACGGCAACTTTTGTTAAACCGTCTACGTCTCTTTGGGTTATAAAATTACCGTCGGCAATTTCCACTTTGTGAACAGTGGTATAAGTGGGGGTGACACCGATCACTTGGGTATTGGTATTGCTTGATCCGGTCACGACCTGTGTTCTTCTGGAAAATTCAGGCGAGACATCTGCAATGGTAGTGATGTTGGGTGAGGTGGCAATGGCATTGGCATCATCCAGAGTTAAGGTGGTACGACTACCGGCGGCGCCTCGGACAGCACCGGAGTTGGCGGCACCGGGGTTGACTGTGAGAAGGTTTGATCCAAGAGCTTCGATACGGGATGAAATACTAGCTTGAGTAGCTTGGCCAAGAGAGACTAAAGCAATGACACTACCGATACCGATGACAATTCCAAGTATGGCTAAACCGGTGCGGGTCTTATTCAATGTAAGAGTGTTGATACTTTCTGAAATTATTTCGGCCAGGTCTATTTTTTTGTAGGTCATTTTAGATGGGCAATTATTCTTTTGTGTGAAGAGGAATCACTGACGATCACTCCGTCTTTTATATGAATTATTCTTTTTGCATGTTCGGCAATATCCGGTTCGTGGGTGATCATCACAATAGTATGACCTTTGTCATTTAAGTCTTGAAAAATTTGCATGATCTCTTCGGCCTGAGTGGAGGCAATATTTCCGGTAGGTTCGTCGGCAAGGATTAGAGCCGGATCAAGACATAAAGCTCTGGCAATGGCAACACGCTGTTGTTGACCACCTGAGATTTGATTTGAAGTATGGTACAAACGGTCCCCCAACCCAACCATGTTCAAATATTTTTTGGCTCTTTCTTCTCTTTCTTCTTTTGGGACTCCGGCATAGACCATGGGAAGCATGACATTTTTTAGACAAGTGACCCGGGGTAATAAATTAAATGCTTGGAATACGAAGCCGATTTTTCTGTTTCTAATATCTGCCAGCTCATCGTCAGTCAAATTTTCTACATTCTCACCATCTAAAATATATTCTCCTCCCGTAGGTTTATCTAAGGCGCCTAATATATGCATTAAAGTAGACTTGCCTGATCCTGATGGTCCCATGATCGCAAC
>DASVZW010000116.1:0-2013 GCA_036391475.1 Patescibacteria group bacterium
GAACACCAACAAATGGAAGACGAATTTACCGATTTTTTAAGGCAACCTGATAAATACGGATTTCCCGACCTTTGGCCTATGAGAAATCCCGACCTTTCCTTTGTCGAATCCAGAAGTGAAGACCTGATGGTTCTGACCGGAACTGGAGAAGCCAAATCCGCCCAGGCTTTAGATTATCGTGCCTACCAACAAATGCGCCCCGATGGACTCCGGAAAACACTTGAGCAATCTATGATGTCCATTAACCAACTGGATAGTGAGGAAGCCGAAAAAAGAGGGCTCCATGGTTTCGGTAAACAGGGTAAAAAGATTATGATGATCCAGAAATTTACCCAATTCATTATCATGTGCCGTGATATTCCTTTTAACGATCCGGACAAACTTGTTAAGCGGGAAAATTTTCAAAGACAAAGGGACTTCGACGATTTTAGGCTCATGCTCTTGGGAGTTCATCCCGAATCAAAAGTTAAATTGGTTCATTCTTCATTTAGTGAAGATGAAGTGACTACCATTTTTCGGTCTGTAATGCCCGAAGTTCAAAGACAAATAGCCCAACAGCCTCTGTAAGTTATCATTTTCCTGATATATTAATTAAGTAATAAAAATCTAATAAAAATGGACGATCAAAACACCCAGACAACTCTACCAACCGGTACCAACGAAGCAGTCACCAATCTTTTTACCATCGAAAACCTGATCAAAACTCACGTTTCTCATATCGAAGCAGTCAAACTTGAGCTTCACAAACATGCCGAAATGATGAATGATGTCCTAAACAACGACGAGGGTTACAAAAAAGTAGCCGATGAAATGAAGGAACTGAACAAGAAGAAATCTGAAGCCAAACAGAATGTCCTTAAATCCCCAAATAACGCCTCCTTGAACCAAAAGATCAAGGATATGAAACAAGAGCTCAAAGAGCTTAATAATGCCCTTAGTAATTATTTGCAGCAGTACCAAAAATTGGCAGACACCGACCAAATCGAAAGCGAAGATGGCGAGGTCCGCCAAATCGTCTATTCGGCACGCCTGGTCAAGCTCAGCGGCAAGTTCGGTAAGTAGGACTTTACCCTATAACCTATAAGGTGTATAATAACCAGGTTAATCGCTACCTAGCGATTTTTATTGCCCACACCCAAAAATATGCTAAATATCAGAAACATTGCCGTCATCGCTCACGTCGACCATGGCAAGACCACACTAATTGACGCTTTCATCAAACAATCTCATATTTTTCGTGATAACGAAGAGGAGATGAAACAGACCACCTTGCTGGACAGTAATGAACTGGAACGCGAAAGAGGTATCACCATTTTGGCTAAAAATATTTCAGTCAACTACAAAGGCACTAAGATCAACATCATCGACACTCCGGGTCACTCTGATTTCGGCGGCGAGGTAGAACGCACTTTAGGTATGGCCGACGGTGCTTTACTTATTGTCGACGCCCAGGAAGGTCCCATGCCTCAAACCAGATTTGTTCTTAAAAGAGCTTTTGAGCTCGACCTTAAAGTTATCGTCGTTATCAACAAGATCGACAAACCCTACGCCAATATTCCTGCCACTGAATCTAAAATCGCCAATCTTTTCTTGGAATTAGCTACCCGTGATGACCAGTTGGACTATCCGACTCTTTATTCAGTAGGTAAAACCGGAAAAGTTTTTAATTCCGCTCCTGCAGACTTTAATCAAGAAGGCAACGTTATTCCTCTTTTGGACAAAATCCTGGAATATATCCCTGCTCCCACCAACGAGATCGAAGGCAGTTTCAAAATGCTGGTTTCCTCACTAGACCACAACCCTCACTTGGGTCGTATCTGTGTTGGAAAGATCTTCCGTGGCACCGTCAAACCGGGCCAGAAAGTCATTTTGATCGGTGAACCTACCAAAGCCGCCCAAATCGATAAAGTCTACGTTTCCGTTGGTTTAAACCGCGTTGAAGTAAATGAAGCCAGCGCCGGAGACATAGTCGCTGTTACGGGTCTATCCGAAGCAGTAATTGGACAAACCATT
>DASVZW010000117.1:0-2561 GCA_036391475.1 Patescibacteria group bacterium
AAATCGTTTACTTTTCTGTGATTGGAAAGCACTCCCAACAATTCGGGATGCGGAATGTTTTTCTTTTTTAAGATCCTTTTGGTCAGCAGCTTATCATCTGCTCTTTTTCTGGCCATCTTCGTATTCAACCTTAAGTACTCAGCCGACCTAGCATTGATCCCCAAAATATCTCCAAGTTTTACCATTGTCTTTAGCTAAGCGCTCCGTAAATAAATATTTTTTTAGATTCCGGAACGGTTATCCAATTGAGAAAAGATCGCGAAAAAAGAAAAATTATAGATTCGAAACCCATGTCCTTTATGCGACGCTTCGCAGACTTAAATTGCTTGGTTTCTTGCACTGAAGAAAATTTAAGTCGAGAATCGAGATAATTGGTGCTCGCTGGAAGCACCAAATTATCGGTCGCCAAGAAAGGATGTGGGCGAGAATTGGAAAATTTTTCGTAATGATAGGAATAATTACAAATATTCATTATTTTTTCAACATTTTTCTAAATCTCCAAATCTCCAAAAGTCGCAATCCCTCGTATCTACCGATTAAGTAGTCCACTGCCAAAACCATTAAAACAGCAATTTCCGGATGTAGAAGTACTTGTTGCTGTACCCAAAAAGCCGCCATTATTTCATACGCTATAAGTGCAAGAACCACCGTTTCGGCCGTCATCAACATAGCCGTCTTTATGGTTCTGGTGATCTGAGCCTCGATAAACGTTTCCGATAAAAGAACGAACAATAAAATAGGGAAAATACCCACGCCGATCAATCTGTTCAATCCTAGTCTTGGTGACAACATCAGAAGACCCAAAACCGCCATCGATACCAGCCAAATGATCATCGCCAACTTGGGTAAATAAGGGACTTTTACCCTTTTCATAAAGACTCTGGACATGGTCGCTACTAGCAAAATAAACACCAACAAAACTAAACCTGCCAGACCTCCGGTCGATAAGAAAGCCACCGACAGTAAAGCCGGAGTAATAATTCCAAAACCACTAATACCCACTACTTGTCTGGAAAAAGCCACCAAACCGGCGACCAATGGGAACAAGAACAGAACTACGATGGTATTCGGCGAAACGCCTTCACCGACCGCCTGTCTTATGGCGATCTTAAGAAAGTTTATACCCCACCAGCCACTAATCTGTTGATTTTCAATTATTTGTTCCAACTTTCCTTTTTCTACAGTTGGTACAGTCAGATCTTCGGCTTTTTCCACGATAGTTGGTGTAGGAGTCGCAGAAACACTAGCCACGGGGACATCAGTGGGTTTTACGGGCAGTTTCACAACGTTCTTTGCGAAAGTGGGAGTTACAAATCCCCAAAAGGCCAGAAATACAATGAGCAATGCTATTTTTTGCATTTTATTTAAACTCTGTAATTTAGCGATAGATAGGTGCATATTTTACTCGAAAAGACCCATAACTTCAATCTATGATAGCTTTCCCCAAATGGGCAATTGACATTTATCCTACAAAGCTTTTATAGTAAATACAGAAGAAATTTCTGTATTTAACATGAATAAACCCACAATCAAGCCTGTTTACTTTATTATTTTAGGCATAATCGTCGGCTTAGGTGGCTTCTTTCTCCTTCTCGCCAACCCCTTCGGTTGGAAAACTCCCGTCCCTTACCTTACTACTTCTACTCCTACACCCGTTACCACAGGCAACCCTTCAAAGGTCACCCCAAAAGGTGTTATTGCCGCCCCCACTCCGGTATTGATTCTCCCTACCGGCAAACAGACCTACAATGTCCAGGGTGGAGAAACCGACATTTCCAGGATTACTCAAGTTACTGTTGACCCTTTGGACGTCAAAAAGGGTGGTCAGCAATCCCTATCCGTAAAGATGTCCAGCAAAGAGCCTATCTCCAAATTTACTGTCACTCTCAATAGCGACAACGGAACCCACGATTATCCTCTTACTCTCGCTTCAGGTGACACCACTACCGGCGTTTGGACAGCTCAATACACCGTCTCCGACTCTACCGCCACTATTTATGACTTCGTATTCAATATTATTACTAATAACGGTAACAAAACTGTCACTACCTTCCCGGTAAGGTAAAAACATATGAAAAAATCCGCGCTCCTGGTTATTTTCTCTCTCATGCTTGGATCCCTTTTTCTTTTCAAGCCGATCAACAGTGCCTCTGCTCAAAGCACCCAACCGGAATACAACCCCAACCCTTTTTGTAGTTTTACCCCCAATGGTGCAGCTACCGGCAATGTCACTTTAGCCAATTCCTGTGTCATCTACGAAGACATCAACGGAGTCGCCAATGGAAATCTTACTATCAACCCCAGCACGAGTGTTACTCTCCATCATAATCTAGTCTTCTATCCAGGTTACAAGATCACCGTCTCACCAGGGGCCAAGATCTTTGTCAATTCTGATTCCAAGATTCAACAAGGAGTAATTTGTATAAAAAAAGGTGTTAGTGGCTATCCCGTAGTCAAAACAGTTACCGGAAACCTGGAAGCAAGTACTGGAGCTACCATTACCTCTTCTGCCTTAGCCCAGATGGACGCTGTCTATGCCGCTACCTCCTCTGCTTGTAACA
>DASVZW010000118.1:0-11900 GCA_036391475.1 Patescibacteria group bacterium
TTTGTCCAAGCCATAAGCAAGAGCGGCAGCGGTAGGTTCGTTGACGATTCTTTGAACATTTAATCCGGCAATCTCACCGGCCTGTTTGGTAGCCTGACGTTGGGAGTCGTCGAAGTAGGCCGGAACAGTGATCACGGCATCGGTGACGGTAGTTCCCAGGTAGGCTTCGGCATCGGCTTTAGCCTTTTGAAGTATTTTTGCGGAGATCTCTTGAGGAGTAAAAGTTTTATCACCTATTTTAATGACGGCCATACCACCGGTACCTTCGGCAATGGTGTAAGGAGCGATCTCCTTGGTCTTTTGAGCTTGTTTACCGGTGAATTTTTGACCCATCAATCTTTTGACGGAGAAGATGGTATTTGCCGAATTCAAAACCATCTGGCGTTTGGCAACATCACCAACCAGATTCTTAATTGGTTCAACAATTGAAGGAAAGGTATTTCTTCCTTCGGCGGTGGAAATAATTTTGGCGGAGCCACCTTCCATAACAGCGACAGCACTATTGGTAGTGCCCAGATCGATACCGATTATTTTTGACATATTTTTTTAACTTATTTGTAATGCTAATAAAATTTTATTCACCCGAGCCAACTTTTACCTTGGCCGGTCTTAGAACTTTTCCCGAAAGATAGTATCCCGTGGAAATGGTTTCAATGACTCGATTCTTCTTTCCGGGTACTATCTCGGTACAATCCATGGTCATTGGATCAAACTCGACGTCATTGCTGGGTATTTCCTCCAGGCCTTCTTGAGTTAAAGTATTCAGTAGCTGATCGATAGCCATTTTTAAACCTTTATCTTGAAGATGTCTTTCCGCTAATTTAAGAACGTCTAACGAAACCAATATCTTTTCAATCAAGGACGCATTGGCCATTAAAATAACTTGAGATTGATTTTCCTTGAAACGTCTTTCCTGATTGTGATAGTCGGCCAAGACTCTTTTATAATTATTTTCCAGCTCATCGACCTTAGCCTTAAATTTAATTTCTTCCGGTGTTTCTTTATGTTTTTTTACCATTCTTGAGCGATTTGATTTATTAAATTGGCGATATAACGAACCATGGGAATATTCCGGTCATATTCCTGGCGTGAAGAACCGATAATACCCAGACTGCCGCGGCGGTTTCCTATATGAAGGTCGGCAAAAACACAACTAACCGGCTGGAAACTGGCGTAACCCAGCTCATCTCCAATTAAAACATGAATGGGTGAATTTCCGCTGGCACGGCCAAAAATATCCAGGAGTTTTTGATGTTGATCGAGCAAAAAGAAAACCTCGCGGGCAACATCAATGTCATAAAATTCTTGAGCGTTGAACAAATTAGCGTAGCCGGAATGGTATGTTTCGCCTTGATCAGTGGCGGCAATACACAAAGTTTTGGTTCTTTCAGCCAAGACTCTGGTAGCTTCGCGGAGTAGATCTTCGGCGTTGTAACGGTGATCCCAGACACGAGATTTGACATTCACTTCTTCGGCAACAGAAAGATCTTTTTCTTTCATCAATTCATTAACATAAAACTTCAACGCGAGGGGGGAAGGAATGCGGCCGGCAGAGGTGTGGGGCTGGGATAGAAAACCTTTTTCTTCCAGGACGGCCATTTCGTTCCTAAGAGTGGCGGGAGAAACTCCAAGTCGGTATTTATTTTCCAAAGTAACCGAGCCGACCGGTTCGGCAGTTTCCGTAAACTCTTCGACAATGGTTTTTATTATTTGAATCTGGCGTTCTGTTAGATCCATATTTCTTTTATTTGAGCTTCCGCCGTTTTGACGGACCTGCAATTAGCAGAATAATAGCATGAGTGATAATAGCAAATCAAGAGACCAAATAAAAGTCCCGGAGTTTACCGGGACTTTTCGGATTCACTTACCTATTTAATATACTGGCGTAGGATATTTGATCGGGGTGGGAGTGGGATATCTAGTAGGAGTGGGGGTTGGAGTGATATACCTGGTTGGAGTAGGAGTAACTCTGCTACCGCAAGTAGAAGTACAGATCCTTTCGGCTTGGATTCTCAGCTCCTCTGAAGTAGTGCATTTACCAATATTTACCATACCGGATTGTCCGTCATAGCAGTTGTATTTGGCACTGATGTAGGTACCGGGAGTTGAGCAACCCTGAGCAACCGAAAATAGATTAACTCCACATTTAACAACGGATGTGGGAGTTGGGGTGGGATATCTGGTAGGAGTGGGGGTTGGTACGCAAGCGCCGGAACAAGCTTTTGTGGCGGCAGCAATAAGATCTGAAGATGAGGCGCATCGGCCAAGATCTACGATACCGGTCTTGTTGTTGTAACAAGTATATTTGGCATTTCTATATGTAGCATTTGATGTGGTCTTTGAGGTGGTGCATGCCATTCCTATCGAAAAACTATTAACACCACATTTAGTTTGGACCGGAGTGGGTGTCCTACCGATGCAATTTTGTCTTTCGGGAGAGTAAACACAGTCAGGTCGTTGAGAACACATTTGTTTCAAGGCAGCTTGAATCAGTCTGGGGTCTTTTATTCCTCTTATCGAATTGATGACATCTTCACAGGCAGATGCTTGTGCTTGGGAACCGGCGTTGGGAGCAACCGAGGAGGTGGAACTTAATTTAATTGCGACCGCTCCGGCAACAGGGACAAGTACAGCAATGCCAAATAATGTAGCCAGTAGCTTTACAGGTAGTCTGGTCTTTTTCATTTTTAAAATAATTAATATTTGGGTATACGGTTCTTTATTAAATATAAGCTTTATCATTAGTCAAAAACAAGTAGATAAGGTAAAGTTAAAGTATGCAGGGAAGCAGAAAACAATTAATAAGAGGTCTTTTGCCGATAGTATTTGGTCTTTTTGTAATAGTAGTGGTAGTAGTCGTCATTCCACAGGCGGTTAAATACATTGGAAAGGCGGCGGGGGTTCCTGCAAATATTGTGGTCAATTACGAAGGAATATTAGGGAAAATGCCCACTCCCTGGAGGAATTTAGCCCAAGGCGGTGAGGAATCAAACGACATGATAGCTCCAGTAGTTAACGAAACTAAGGCATTAAAACCGGAGTACATAAGAATCGATCATATTTATGATCATTTTAATGTGGTATCGAGAAGTAGTGATGGCGGTTTGACCTATGACTGGAGCGGACTAGATGCCGCAGTAAACAGTATTTTAGCCACCGGGGCAAAACCAATGTTGTCATTGTCCTACATGCCAACTGCGATTTCCAAGGGAGATATCCTTGAAGTTCCAAAAGACTGGAATGAATGGGGCCAAGTAGTACAAGCAACTATTACGCACTTTAGTGGAAGAAACCAAAGGAACCTTGACGGAGTGGCCTATGAAGTTTGGAACGAACCGGATTTATTTGGAAGTTACAAGGTTTACGGTGACAAGAATTATCTGACTATGTATGATGTGGCCTCTCGTGCTGCCATGAACGTAAGAGATACAAATTTATTTGAAATTGGAGGACCGGCGACAACGGGACTTTACCAAAACTGGTTACAGACTTTAATTAAATATGTAGCAAAAAATAATTTGAGGATGGATTTTATAAGTTGGCATAGATACTCTACCGATCTCGACGTTTTTGCCAACGACGCGAAACAAGCACGGTCTTGGGCGGAAAATATTCCGGCTTTAGTAAATCTTAAGTTCTATGTGACCGAGTGGGGTTTCGATAGCGAGGTAAACGCCGACTATGATACAAAATTTAGTGCGGTTCATACGATAGCCGCTTCGAGAATGATGATGGGAGCAATCGACAGGGCCTTTGCCTTTGAAGTCAAAGACGGGCCCGGGCCACAAAAATTTTGGGGCCGGTGGGGTTTACTGACAAATGAAAAATATGGTGCTCCCGAGAAAAAACCGAGATATTCGGCATTTTTGTTTTTAAACAGTTTGGATAATACCCGGTTAGGAGTGACCGGAGAAGGTTCCTGGGTTAAAGCGATCGGATCGGAAGACGACAGCGGAAATGTAAAACTATTAGTGGTTAATTATGACTCCAAAAAAATTCATTCGGAAGCCGTCCCAATTACTTTTGAGAATTTACCGTCAATGAATTTTAAATATACGAGAACCGATTTCTTGGGTGGAACCAGATCACTCAAAATAGCGACTACTTCGGCGTCATGGAAGACTGTCGAATATATGGACCCGAATAGTGCGGCAATAATCTCTTTAGATTTTTAAACAAAAAAACCCGCACAAAAGAGTGCGGGTATAAAAGATCAATCGAGACGGTTCAACGTCCACATCGGCTCGGGGCAGGTGTAGGTGTGGTTGAGCTTTTGCCAAACCGGGAGGACTTCCGATCCAATGAAAAAAGTAAGGATACGCTCAATGTAGTCGTGAAGGTTGGTAAATTTGGTCCGTTTGGAGGTGTCAACGAAGAAGCGGACCTCTAGCCAACGGGTAAACTTCACGTAATCGAACTCCCCGCGCTGGTCGCAAAAGTAACCGACCTGAGCAAAGAAGCCTTCAAAAGCTTCTTCGAACTCACTGGTTTCCATGGGGGAAAATTGATTGGAGAAGCGCTTTTCAAAGGCTTCGTTGTTTACAGGCTGATCGAGTTGAATTCTCATGTTCCTCCTAACAGGTATCAAAGTTCAAAGATGGCCTTATATTACTACTTTTGAGCTCAAAAGTCAAATTATGGGATATTGTTTAAGCCTTGACGGCGGCCAAGAAAGCCTCTTGTGGGAGTTGAACCTTGCCAAATTGTTTCATACGGGCCTTACCTTTTTTCTGCTTCTGAAGTAGCTTTAAGTTACGGGTGAAATCACCACCATGAAGTTTTGCATCGACATCCTTGCGGAAAGCCTTGATAGTTTCCCGGGAAACCACCTGACCACCAATGGCTACTTGAATGGGAATTTCAAATTGTTGACGGGGAATGGCTTCCTTAAGTTTCTCAGCCAAGCGTTTGGCTTTTTGATAAGCTTTTTCTTTCACGGTGATCACGCTCATTGGGGCAAAAATTTCGTGATTTAGAAGGACATCCAGCTTAACCAAGTCCGCTTCTTGCCAACCGGAAAGTTCGTAGTCGAGGGAGGCGAAGCCTTGGGAGATACTCTTAAGATTGTCGTGAAGTGAGGTAATAACCTCGATCAAAGGAAGAAAATAATTGACCTCAACCAACTGATCAAGATAGGAAACATCGACTAGAGTGCCCCGTAGATCCTGACAAAGTTGCATGACTGCCCCAACATATGGGGCGGTAACCACCACCTTGACCGCAGCCATTGGCTCATATGATTTCGAAATAATGGCCGGGTCAGGAAAATCCGAAGAGGAACTAAAGATCTTCTCTTCTCCTCCACGAGTGACCACTTTGTATTCAACGGATGGAGAGACGGCAATAACCGGGAGATTAAATTCACGTTCCAAACGCTCACCAACAACTTCCGAGTGCAGAAGTCCCAAAAAACCTACCTTTACTCCTTGTCCAAGGATGGGCGAGTTGATCCCTTGGGTAGAGATGGCCGAGTCATTGAGCTTAAGTTTCTCCAAGGCGTCCACTAAATCCTGGTATTGAGAACCTTCGGCTGGATAAATGTCCAGGTAAACATTGGGGTGGATTTTACGAAAACCGGGAACCGGGGTAACGTTTTTAGTTTCGGCAGCCCGGCAGAGAGTATCGCCAACCAATACCCGGTGAATATCCTTGAGACCGGTAACAATGTAACCAACGTTTCCGGCAGTAAGAAATTTTTGAGGTGTTCTTACCGGAGAGAAAACGCCAATTTCCGACGCATTGATCGGCTGGCCGGAGTTTAAAAACTCCAGTTTATCCCCATGAGTTAATTGACCGGAAATAACTCTGACAAAAGCAATGACACCTAGGTGAACATCAAAAACCGAGTTAAAAACCAAGGCTTGGGCCGGCTGATCGGGAATCCTTGGTGCCGGGAGATCGGAAATTACTTTATCGAGAAGTTCTTTAACACCTTCGCCGGTTTTCGCGGATATATATAGTGGTTCACTGTCGATATTTAAGAGCTGTTTGACCTGACGGACGGCAGCCGGAACGTCGGCCAAAGGCGCATCGATCTTGTTTATGACAGGGATAATTTGTAGATTTAGTTTTTTGGCTAAACGCAGGTTAGCGACTGTTTGGGCTTGGACACCTTTGGTCGCGTCGACCAAAAGAATGGCCCCTTCGCAGGCTTCCATAGCTCTTTCGACTTCATAGTTGAAATCAACATGGCCCGGGGTATCGATCAAATTCAAGGTATACCCAAGGTACTCCATAGTAACCGGAGCCAATTTGATAGTAATGCCTCTTTCCCGTTCGATGGGATTGCTATCCAAAAGTTGAGGGACGATCTTATCCGCCGAAACAGTACCGGTGATCTCCAGCATACGGTCCGCCAAGGTAGATTTACCGGCATCAATATGAGCAATAATAGAAAAATTCCTGATTTTTTCCGACATGATTATTCGTTGGTAGTGGTTTCGAGCACTTCATCAGTGCTGACGAGTATTTTACGCCAATTACCAACTTTTTTGACCATCTGGACGACTTCGTTAAGTTCTTCGATTTTAAATAACCAACAAAAGAATAAATAAACCAGAAAGCCAAAGATGCTAACCACTAATGTCAAAGTGATGAGAGGAAGGGTCCTGGTGGTATCAAAAACCAATTGGTCAAGCAAGCGCATGGGTATCCAAAGAGAAATTCCGGTGATAATACTGACAACGACCATTTTTAAGATACGTCCCGAAATGGCCAGAGGACCGACTTTGTGGCGGATAACCCAGTAGCAAAGCAAAAAGTCCAAAGTGTTACTTAATGACATGGCGCCGGTAATACCTACCACTCCAAAACCCAGAATGCTACTAAAAATGTAGGCGGGAACGACAAAAATTACCATGGTGATCAAACCGGTGATCAAAGGAGTTTTAGTATCTTTTAGGGCATGGATTCCCCGAGTCAATGTTTGAGTGACTGCCTGAGGTGCGATGGAGATGGCCAATAAAGCCAGGGCGCGTCCGGTGAGCAAAGTAGCATCCCAAGGAAAAGCCCGGGCACCAAAAGCGATACGAACGAGCGGAATACGGAGAACCAAGACCAAGACACTGGCGGGAAGGGCGAAAAAAAAGATCTGCAATATAGAAGAAGATAAGGTTTGTTTAAATTTGGTTTTGTCGGCCAGCAATGCTTCTTGGGCTAAGGCCGGGAATGAGGCTTGGCTTAGGGAAACGCCAAACAATGATATTGGAAGAATATAAAGCTGGCGGGCGAAATTAAAAATTGACAAAGTGCCGGCAGCCAGTAAGGAGGTAAGGTTAACGGCAACAGCTCTTTCAAATTGGTCTAGACCTAAAGCAAGTGTTCTGGGAGGCATGAGTTTGAGCATGGTGCCGACGCCTTTGTGTTTGGGATCAAAAGCCGGCCAAGGCCGATAACCAACAGCAAAAGCGGTAGGTAGTTGTACCAACATGTGCAAAAACGCCCCAAAGACCACACCGACGGCGGCGGAATAAATTCCTAATATGGGTGACAGAAAAAATATACCGGCTATAGTGCCAATGTTGTAGAGAAGTGGAGCAATAGCCGGAATCAAAAAGCGGCGTTGAGACTGGAGAACTCCGGTCAAAAAGGCCGAAAAAGTGAAAAGAACCTGAGCAATCGACATGATCCTGATCAAATTGGCCATAAGGTCCAGCTTTTCGGGACTATAGTGAGCCAAAACTCCTGCCAAAGGCCGGGCAAAAATTACGATGAGCAAAGTAAAAATGAAGAAGAAAAAGCCAACTGTAGTCAAGGCAACGTTCGCCATATGGTTGGCGTCTTTCTCTGATTTATCAAAGTACTCCTGATAGATCGGGATGAAAGCAGCTGAGACAGCTCCAACCACCAACAACTGGAAAATGGTGTCCGGAATAACAAAGGCCGCGAAGTATACATCAAGGTCCCCTTCGAAACCGCCGAAAAATCTGGCCGCCAGCAAGTGATTTCTTACCAGGCCGAGTAAAGCTGAAGCCAAGTAGGAAATGGCGATGATCCCGGCAGCCGATAAGATGCTGGAACTCTTCCTGTTGAAGAAGTCTTGGGACTTGGAAATTATCTTATTAACCACCGTTTTATTTTAATTCAATAGTTTGACTTGCGCCAGAAGCAGTTGCAATGTAAAATTAGGCGCATGCCAATAACCAAATCAGCAATAAAAAAATTAAGAGCCGACAAGAAAAAGGCCGCCTATAACAAAGCTACCAGGACCAAGGCCAAATCAGCCGTCGATGCCCTGCGCGCCGAACCAACCAAGGATAACTTATCCATGGCTTTTTCAATGATCGACAAAGCCGCCAAAAAAGGCGTGATCAAAAAAGGTAAAGCCGACAGAATGAAAGCCAGACTTTCCAAAAAAGTCACTGCTTAACGATTCCTTTTGTTTTTGATATCCCGATTTGATACACTTAATCTGTGGCTGCCCAACACGGACTTTCTCACATAAATTTATTACCTAAAGACAGCTTTGAGTTTAGTGGTTTAGGTAAAATTCTCAAATGGACGACTTCTGTCGGCCGTGTTTTGGTGGTTATGACGGAATTCGTCGTGATTCTGGCTTTTGCTTCCAGATTCTATTTTGATAAAAAACTGAATGACATGTCGGAAACTATCGACGGAAAACTGGCAATCATTCAAAATTACTCCGACACCGAGACTCAGGTAAGAGACATTCTAGCTAGACAACAAGCAATAAATAATTATCTAACGAACCGAATTAATATCGCGGCAAAATTTACGGAGTTGGGTGGAATAATCCCTCCGGGGGTAACCCTTGATTCAATGGATTTGACCGGAAAAAATTTGAGTATCAGAGGGTCCGCCGGGTCCGAGGCTTCATACGCCCAATTACTTTTGGCTCTGAAGTCGAACGGCAATTTAAGCAAGATATCTTTGGATAATAGTTCTTATGACCAAACCACCGGTACGGTCAAATTTAGCGCGCAAATAACTTACAAATAATGCCACAAGGACTTTTTGCTCAACAATATTCTCTGTACTACCAAAGGGCCAACATGTTGTATCAGAGGCCGGAGATCAAGGCGTCTTTGGAAATAATTTTATCGGTGTTCACGGTCACGATTCTAATATTTTTTGCCATCAGGCCAACAATTACAAATATTTTTGCTTTGCAAAAAAAGATCGAAGATCAAACCGTTCTTGAAAAAAAAGCCGACAATAAAATCTCTCAATTATTGGCGGCAACAAAAGCGATCAACGATTACGGTGACCAGTTAAATTTATACGCCACCGTGGTTCCCGGTAGTTATTCATATTTTGAATACTCTAAAAGAATGGCCATCTTGGCCAGTGACGATAATGTTACCTTGAGTGTTTTATCAATGCCCGGAGGATGGATGGTTGGAGATAAGGCCGTGGCCGGATTGGATAAGGAAAAGGTCAAAAAATATATTTCTACAGATAGCAACGGTATCACCACAATGAGTGTTAGTTTTTCAATTATAGGATCACAAAAGGATACTATACAATTTTTGTCCGACTTGGAGAATATGGATCGGTTGTCTTTGGTAAAAAGTGTTTCGTTTACCAAGGTACCCAAATCAGAAGCTCAGCCCGTCCCGGCCTTGAGAACCGACGCAAAAGTGGACTTTTATTCGTTTGTTAAACCATGAAACCCAAAAGAACACTATCAGGTTACGTTTTATTAGTAGGAATAATGGGCTTATCAATAGTCGGAGGAATTTTGGCCTTCCAAATTTATTCTGCCGCCACCAAAACTCAAGTAACTACGGAACAAAGTACATTAATTAAACCTCTGGATGGACAGATAGATCCAAAAGTGCTGTCAGATCTGCAAAAAAGAAGAGTCTTTACCGATAGTCAGCTTTCACAACGAACGGCTCAGCAAATCTCTTCCCCACAAGCCAGCCCAGGAGGTAATATAAATGTAGCACCTGAAGTTAGTGCTAGTCCGTCTGCTACAAAATAAAAATGAATAAATCAGGCCTACTGACCAAAAGGATACCGACGGTCGTGGGACTCCTTATATTATTAGGGGGTTTAGTTGCCGGAATAATTTTAGTCAATAACCGTCAGGGTTTGGCTACTAAAGCGGGTCCGACGGAAAGTCCGAAGAATGTAAAGATCACCAATCTGGGAACGAATAATTTTACGGTGAGTTGGACTACCGATACCCCGGTGACCGGCTTTTTAAGATATTCCGAAAACCCAGGAAAAATTACTTCACCGGCAGGTGATATAAGAGATCAAATTTCAGGATCTTCTCAAGCTTATACAAATCACTATGTAGACATTGCGGGTTTAAAGGCATCAACGACCTACTATTTTTTGATCGGCTCAGGACCACAAACATATAACGATGGAGGAAAACCATTTCAGGTGACCACCGGTCCACAAGTGGTTCCCCCACCTGAAGACGTAATCAGTGGAAAGATAGTAACCGGTAATAATGATCCGGTAAACGGAGGAATAATTTATGTCGATATCGAAGGTGGAAATTCGATGAGTACTGTTTCAAAAACAGACGGGACGTGGAGATTGAACTTGGCTTCGGCAAGAGCCAAAGACGGTACGGTTTTAACTTACGATAAAGCGGCAACATTGCTTTCAATGTTTGTACAGGCGGGTGCCAATGGGACAGCAACGGCGATTACCAATACCAGCAAAGATAAACCGGTTCCCGATATTGTCATGGGGAAAAATCAAAGTTTTATTGAAGCTTTACCGCCACTGACCGGAGAGGAGGCATCGGCTGCTGCACAAAAAGCGGGAAGTTTCCAACAACTGGCAAATACACCATCTCAAACAGTGGACGTAAATTTACCTTCGGAGGCTACCGGCTCACTGCAAATCATTAATCCTGCACTGAATGGTGAAATGATCGCAACCTCTTCACCGGATTTCAGAGGAATGGCAATCCCCGGTACAGATATTCAGATTACGGTTCACTCCCCAACAGAACAGACACAATTAATTAAAGCGGATAAGGATGGTGTTTGGTCCTGGACACCTCCTCAAGGTTTGGATCCGGGTGTCCACACACTAACGATTTCATACAAAGACGAAAATGGAATATTACAAACGATCGAAAGAAATTTCACCGTTTTAGCTGCCGATAGTGGCGCGGGGCTACCGGCTTTTACCGCGACTCCTTCGGCCGTAACTCCGACAGCGACTCCTTCGGCGACTCCTTTCATAGCCTTAACTCCGACACCGGAAGTGGTAATGCCGGCAACCGTGTCTTCGGAACTAACAAAAACAGGTGCCGGGTCATACGCCATGTTGATTGCGGGTGCAGGAATAATATTGTTCCTTGCCGGTCAAATATTTAAAAAATACATAGAAGACTAGATTATTCATTGACGTTAGGTCAAAAAACCAATATATTGAATTAGGTACGAAAATTTTTATTTATCAAAATGGATAACTACAATCAGGAGGCACCGGCGCAACAGAGTTGGCAAGAGTCTGATAAGAACCAAAACTTTGAAGAACTTCCGAAGGTTAAAAAAGGTCCGAAATTGATTTCTATTTTGGGAGGTTTGGCTGCTGTCTTGTTGGTAGTAGGAGTAGCGGCAGCTTCATATTACGTTTCAAACAGAATTAGCGGAAAAGTAGCTGTGGCGCCGACAGCTCCGAGTGGATCTTTCGCGAGTGGATGTGCGGCTGGTTGTGCTTACGGAAGTTGTCCCTCTGGAGCTCACAGTACAGGTAGTTGTGGTGGCTCATATTACATGGTTTGTTGTGAGTGGAATGCGACACCGACTCCTACTCCACAACCAACTCCAAGACCAACGGCAACGCCAACTCCAAGACCACCGACATCCACACCGGCACTCCCGGCAAATTGTCCATCCGGTCGCAGCTGTGGAGCTAATCCGTCAGGGTGCTCCAACTGTACTCAACCAGGAACGACTAATGTG
>DASVZW010000119.1:0-1732 GCA_036391475.1 Patescibacteria group bacterium
CATCGAAGGGTTTTCGGCATATAGCTTGGGGAAAACGACACAATCGATACTCTTAGTGTCGTCTTCAAGGGTAATAAAGGCCATTTTGGAGTTATTTTTCTTGGTATTTACCAGCTTTACCCTACTAATGACTCCGGCCAAGGTGACTGTTTGATTTAAGTGTAAAGTAGGATCAAGTTGGTCAATTTTGTGGGAAATTTGATTGGCGACGATTCTAACCAGTTTTTTTACCGGATGGTCGGTGAGATACACACCTAAGAGCTGTTTCTCCAGTTTTAATTTCTCATCAAGCGGCATTTCGGGAATGTCCGGTAATCTATCGGTCACATCCAGCTTATGAGAATCCTGAGAAAATAAACTAACCTGGTCGGAATCTTTATCTTTCGATAATTTGACGGCATTATCCCTGACAATGGGAAGTGCAGCCAGTAATTGAGCACGATTTCCATAACGGTCGAAGGCCCCGGCACGAATTAGTGACTCCACTACTTTTTTGTTGACTTTAGAAAGATCAACCCGATTCATAAAGTCGGTAAAAGATTGAAACTCCGACCCTTCCCGTGCATGCAGAATAGCGGTGATGGCAGAAGCACCGACATTTTTAATAGCAGATAGGCCGAAACGGATGGCTTTACCCAAGTCCCGGGCCCGTCCTTCGGGGAGCCATTGGTCTTCCGGAATATCAACTACAGTAAAGTCCGTTAGAGATTCGTTGACATCGGGTGGTAGAACTCTGATACCAAGTTTTTCGCATTCATTAATGGCTGAAGTGACTTTATCGGTATCTCCGGCTTCGACAGACATTAAAGCCGTCATATATTCGACCGGATAGTGGGCTTTGACGTAGGCGGTCCAATAAGCAACTACTCCATAAGAGGCAGCGTGAGCTTTGTTGAAACCATAAGCAGCAAAGGTTTCGATCTGCTTAAATAAATCTTCAGCCTTTTGCCGGTCAATGCCGGAATGTTCGACACAACCATCGACAAATTTACTATGCTGCTTCTCCATTTCTTCAGGGATCTTCTTTCCAATGGCTTTTCTAAATTTGTCCGCCTCTTCCCAGTTGTAACCGGCAAGTTGGATAGCCATAAAAAGAACGTCGTCCTGATAAGTAATAATGCCATACGACATATCCAGGATTTTTTCCAACCCCGGAACAAAATAAGTAATTTTTTTTGGATCACGTTTTCTTTCAATGTACTCAGGAATACTACCCATTGGACCGGGACGATAAAGGGCCACCATAGCCATAACATCTTCAATACGTTCAGGATGAAGATCGATCAAGTACTTTGTCATGCCACCACTCGAAAGTTGGAAAACTCCCATAGTCTCTCCCCTGGCCAAAAGTTCAAAAGTATCTTTATCGTCAAGAGGAACTTTTTTGATGTTGATCTTGATGTTGTGTAAGGCTTCGACAATTTTGACGGCATTGGCCAGAATGGTGAGGTTGGCAATTCCTAAAATATCCAATTTTATTAGACCAACATCCTCACAGGCATGCATTTCGTACTGAGTAATAATCCGATCCCCTCCCTTGGTTTCTTGCTGAAGCGGAGTATATTTCACCAAATCATCCGGACCGACAATGACTGCAGCCGCATGGACTGAGATATGGCGGGCATTGCCTTCCACCTTTTGGGCCATATTCAAAAGTTTATTTATTTCCGGGTCTTGGTCTTTAAGTTTCTGCAGTTCTGGTGTAATTTCCAGAGCTTTTTTGAGAGTCATG
>DASVZW010000120.1:0-2426 GCA_036391475.1 Patescibacteria group bacterium
AAACCCATTAACTACTTTGATATGTTTATTGGAATCAGTAGTGGTGCTTCTTTCAACACGGTCCGGAAAACGAACTGCCGTATCGACCCAATTTGGATCAAGACCTCTTTGCTTTATTCTTTCGTAAAGATGATTTGTCCAAATAACTTTGCCCATAATTATTTGGCGAGAACAACTTTATCCGGGTCTTCGTAGAGAGGACTGGAAGTGTCGATATTTAAACCGGCCGTATTTTTTGGTTGAGGGGCCGGAGGGACAATACTATTTGGAGCAGTAACAGGAGGTTGGACGGGAGCTGCCACATTAACGGTAACTTGAGGAGAAACGTATTGTGGAGTGGCGGCAGGAGTGGCAGTGACAGGAGTGGCAGGAGTAATACTTTCTACCGGAGTGACGACCGGGGTTTCGATCACTACAGGTGTTTCGACGATCACAGGACTTTCCGGCTGAATTGGTGCAGGAGGAGTGGCAGTGACAGGGGTAATATCAACTACTTTCGGAGCCGGGGTGACCGCTTGGTCGATATGAGTAACGGGTGCCGCCAAAGTAGGTTGAGTGGCTGCACCGGGGGTGATGTCAATTATAGAATTATCCGTCGCCACCGGGGTTGTAGGGGAAGGAACCGTCGATTGAGGGGTCCCCCCTTGTGTTGTCATCATATCCGGATCAAGATTTAGATCCATTCCACCACTAGAGTCATCCATATTACTTTTAGTTTATACCAAATTAGAAAGTTTGGACCGGCGTTAGACTATTTTCAATAATATTTTGTTTAGGACGGTTATACTTACCGGAAATAAATACGATAATTATTCCCAGAACCGACGCCAACATTACCGAACCGGAAATTGCCATAAATATCCTTCTTTGGTTTCTGGTGAAAATTGGAGTTTGATCCGAAGGCGTATTTATTAATTTCGTAGCAGCGGATAAATATTTATCTACAGTAGGATGAATTGGATATAGTTCTTTAACCTTGGAGAAATTAGTCTTGGCATATTTGAAGTATGATAACCAGTAGTTGTTTAGACCGTTTTGCCATTCTTTATAAGTGGGTCCGACATCAGAGGTGACATTGTATTTGGCCATCAGATCCTTAAGGTCACCAATATCTCTTAAGAAGTTGTAGTTGCCACCGCCTTCCTCCGGAACAAGTCCATAGGTCGCAATCCCGATAACGTTACCGTTACTGTCGATGGCCGGTCCCCCACTGTTACCATGATTGATAGATGCATCGGTTTGAATTAAGTTTTTCTGATTTCCTTTGGCTTTCTTTAGAGCGCTTACCACTCCACGAGTGATAGTTGGCTCGGCATTGGCCGATGTATCCAGCAAAATCGAGTCATTTGCTCCGGCAATTCCGGGAAAACCAATAATTTGGATTTCTTCTCCCGAGCTAACGTCGGTAAGACTGCCTAGAGGCAGGGCCGGGTAATTATTGCCGCTGACTTTTATGAGTGCAACGTCGGAAGAGGTAAAACCGATCTTGTCCGAAGGTTCTTGATAATCCAAACCAACCAACTGACCTTCAATAATGTCATTTCCGGTGTTTACCGAACCAGATTTGGTTACTTGAATCGGAGTATTCCCCGCTTGGATAAAGTATTTATAACTGTCTCCGGAGATAGTCAGCAAATTATTGGTTAGTAAAACATCAATAGCCCCGGCCATTTGGTAAAGCCCCTCTTTGTTGGCAATGGTTTCAGTCACTTTTTGAGCCACTTGATCACGCGGCAGAGTGATCCCGGTTTGTTGTAAATAGGCTTGAGTGTAATCGATCAACAGATCGTTGAATTGACCGGTCGTCACTCCGGCGAGTAAGGCAGTCTGTGGACCAATTTTGACAACATGGCCATTGGTGGCGACGTATCCATTTGAATTCACAAAAAAACCGGTGCCGGTAGCGGATAAACAAAACGGATATTCTTTGTTCGTTAAGGTGGTGCCGGGAATATTACCGAATTTAGCTTTTGAACAATAATTGGTAAGGACCAGAACTACAGAAGGCCGGGAAAGAGCGGTTAACCTGGCTGAATCATCTTGAGTAGTGGATACGCCTTTAACCTTCTCACCAAGTAAATATTGCGCAAAAGAAACAACGTCATCGTGAGTAGCATTTTGAGGTAAAACTACCAACAACGAATAGTTGGCGCTACCCTGCCAATACTCGACAGTTTTTTCCTGACCAAAAAATTTGTAGAGATAACTATTGATCATCCAATTGGAGTTCAGAGGTGTAGCCGATATTTTTTTAACAAAGATAAAATTGGGACCAAGTATCTTACCGATCGTTGACTCGGAAATATCCTCCTTAGGCAGAACTCTTACCGAATACAATTGTTTTCTGTTTACAAAAACATTGTCCTTATCATTCGGTGAGGGAGCTAACCAAATTGTGGAGTCATAACGGAAGTTAACAGGAATAC
>DASVZW010000121.1:0-10455 GCA_036391475.1 Patescibacteria group bacterium
CTATCGAGCCGGACGGATCTTCACTGAAGAAGTACGGCATCATCGGCGGTTCTTTGTTAGCCGTGGCGCTGGTGATCTTCGCCATCTGGTTCTTTGGGTTCAACACCCACAAGGTCGATGTACACGTTACCGGCTTTGCCTGGAACCAAAGTGTGTCGATCGAAGAATACCAGACATTCCATGAGCAAGGCTGGTCTTGCCCGTCCGGTGGCCGTGTCACCAATCAGGAGATCCGGCAGAACGGCAATGACAAGATCCACGATGGCTGGGACACAGTTCCTTACTCCAGCACCTGTTACAAATCCGAGTACCATTCGAAGACTTGTTATCGCAACAACGGAAACGGCTCAAAGTCTTCTTATGAGTGTGGGTCAAGTGTTCAGGTGCCGTATTCTTGTACCAAGACAAAGCAGGTGGAGCGTTATCACTATGTTCCACACATGCAGAACTGGTACTGGTACGATATTGACCGGTGGACACAGATCTTGCTGAAGCAGACTTCTGGCACCAACCACACACCGGTTTACGATCCGGTGCAGCCAGATGGTGATAAGCAACGGAGGATAGAAATCCCCGGAACTTACACAGTCAATTTTTCTGCTGAGGACCCGGGACCTTTTAGCCATGAGTATGATCTGAAATCATGGCTGCTCTTTAATCCCGAAGGTGTCTATCAGATCGAAGTAAACCCGGTCCACGCGATCATCACTTACCCAAATCCGGTGCTTCCATAATTTTTATATCCCGTCTCAAGAGAGGCGGGATTTTTTTGTGGCAAAAGGTTACAATCAATCTGATGAATGACGAAATATTTAAGTTGATAAATGACGAAGAAAACCGGCAGGAAGAAACCTTGATGATGATTCCTTCGGAGAATTACGCATCAAAGGCGGTGCGGGAGGCCGTGGGGTCAGTCTTGGGTAATAAATATGCCGAAGGGTATCCCGGAAAAAGATATTACCAGGGTAATACCGTAATTGATGAAATTGAGAAGTCGGCTCAGGAACGAGGGAAAAGATTGTTTGGTTTTGAACACATAAACGTTCAACCTTATTCCGGAAGTCCGGCCAATACGGCGGTGATGTTCGCTTTATTAAACCCCGGGGACACTATCTGCGGGCTGAAATTATCGGCAGGAGGTCATTTAACTCATGGTCACCCGGATATTACTTTTTCCGGAAAATATTTTAGGTCGGTACAGTACGAAGTAAATGAAGAAGGAAAAATCGATTATGAAGCTTTAGCTAAGATAGTATTGGCCGAGAAACCAAAACTATTAATTGCAGGGACTACAGCATACCCATTTATTTTAGATTGGAAAAAATTTAGAGAAATAGCCGATTCCGTAAATGCCTGGCTTCTTGCCGATATCTCGCACATTGCCGGTTTAGTGGTAGGAGGGGTTCATCCCAGTCCGGTGGAATTTGCCGATATTGTTACCAGCACTACTCATAAAACACTGAGAGGCCCAAGGGGGGCTTTTATCGGAATTACAAAAGTGGGATTGACAAAAGATGAAAATTTAATCAGAAAGATTGACCGGGCGGTGTTCCCCGGGCTTCAAGGCGGACCCCATGAGAATACAATAGCAGGAATGGCAGTGGCTTTTGCCGAAGCCGAAACAGACGAATTTAAGAGGTATGCCGAGCAAGTAGTCGGCAACGCAAAAGTCTTGGCAGATGAGCTGAGGAAAAACGGTTTAAAAGTATTTGGAACGGAAAATCATTTAATGCTAATAGATGTGGGTAAGGAAATGGGTAGAGAAATGGCGGTAAAGTTGGAAGATGTGAACATCGTCGTTAACGCCAACACAATTCCTTATGATCAGGGTACGGCTTTTAAGCCGTCAGGAGTCAGGTTGGGAACACCAGGGTTGACCAGCAGAGGAATGGGGGAGACAGAAATGAAAGAAATAGCCTCATATATTGCCATGGTAGTAAAAGGAGAGGAAACATCATTTATAAAGACAAAAGTTAAAGATCTATGCAAGAGATTTCCGGTAAACAAATAATATTTGATGGCAGGGAAGAAGCCAAAAAGATTGAAGAGAGCTTGGCTATCAGTGGTGAATGTAAGGGGAAAACCCTGGTCATTTTGCAATGCGACGGTGAAAGTACCGAAAGTACTTATGTAAAACTGAAGAGAGAAATGGGTGAAAGACTAGGAGTTAATGTAAGGATAATATTTCCAAATAATATTGACAGACTAAGGACCGAGATAATTAATGCCAATAATGATAAGAATGTTAATGGAATTTTGGTGCAGTTACCAATAAAGGGGGCGGCAAGAGATGAAGTTGATCAAATTTTGTCTACAATAAATCCTGATAAGGATATAGACGGACTAAACCCGAAAAGTGAGTTCGTTCCGGCGGTGGTAACGGCAGTGGAAACGGTTTTGGAAAAAATAAATTTAAGTAGAGGAATGACGGTGGCGGTGGTTGGATCGGCAGGACAGGTCGGCAGCCGACTTTATGACCGGTTGTTGGAGATCGGTTATGTGGTTTCGGGATTTGATATGGGAGATGACTTAAACCGATTAGCAGATTTCGAAGTGGTAATTTCTTGTACCGGAAAAGAGTCTTTGATCAAAGCAGAAATGGTGCAAAACGGTTTCAGGGGTATAGATCTGGGTTATCCGAGAGGTGATATATCGGCAGAGGCTATAGCCAAGGCCTCTTTTATCACACCGGTTCCCGGTGGAGTCGGACCGTTAACTATTGTGTCACTGTTCGAGAATTTGGCAGAAGCGAAACAATAAAAAACCGGACTGGTTAGGTCCGGTTCGATTAAATTAGTTTTCTTCGGGGTCGTCGATGAATGAAATATTGATAGTGTAATTTTCAAGGCCGATAAGCCGGCAAAGATTCTCGAATAGGTCGGTGATGGAAACTTGTTTTTCCCGTTGGCCGGCAAAGATTTGAATATTCATCTCTTTTTTCTTTAGGTCAATAGAAACAATAGCGATAGGCTCGCCGTAAAAATATTCTCGTTTCCGATACGAAAGGAATAAAAAGACCTTGACTTCATGATCCTCAACTCTGGGTTTGGTGGAAAGAATGAAAGACATTGAATTGTCGCCTGAAGCTTCTAGAAATTGATTGTGGCCGCACCAGGGTATTTGGGTAAGAAGATTAAAATCCGCTTTCTCCAAATACAATTTAATTTGTTCCTGTCTTTCCAGGTTTGTGAGGTAAGTCCGATCGATCTTGATAGGCATTTTTATCTCCCGGGGAAATTTTTTTTGAAAAAAAGACCCCGCTTTTAGGCGGGGTCAGGAAGTTACTTCAATTGATAGTGATTATCAACCGAGCCTTTCGGAATATGAAACTCCGGGGCTTTTGACGAACCCATAGGATCAAGCCCGATGTGGTGATACCAGTCTTGGGCAAAGACGTTGTGGTAGGTTTGCAGGTAGGCGCCATCGGGGTTGTCTTCGTAGACACGGATCGAGTCCATTCTGACCTGGTGGAAAGTGATGGCACCATCGGACTCGTTCACGGAATAAAAAGCGTACTGGGTTTGGTCGATAGTGCCGATGCCCAGGAAAAACGAACCGCTGATCTGCGAGTCGTTGCGAAGGTTGTGGAGCATGATCTGGGGATCGGCAACGGTCTTCGTAGGCAGGCAGAGAGTAATAAATACCGCCAGGAAGAAGCCGATGACACCCAGCATGACTGCACCAAAGAGCGGAGCAAAGAAGTCTTCAAGGGATGGTTCGGAGATGAAGACCAGGACGCCCAAGATAAAGCCAATGACAGCGAAAACAATGATCAGGGTCATTTTAGACCTCTCCTTAGGGTTTGAAGATCAGGTAATTGGCTACGGCGTTGTCAGGAACGTGGATCTGTGTACCGCATGTCTTACCGCTGTCAAACCAGAGCAGACGTTCCCAGTCCTGAGCCAGTGGACAAGTGTAGTAATCAATGTGCGAGGTAGCGCCGGGTTTAACGTCGGTAACGATGGTCACGGAGTCGTCGAAGCTGAGTTCGGCGTATTTATACTGCTGCTCGGCGACCTGATAGAAATAGCCGATCTTCTGGACATCTTTGATTGTGCCGGAGCCCAAGAAGAAACTACCCTGCAGCTGGGGGTCGTTGCTGGCCGCGCGGAGGCTATAGGATGTCGAGAGCACCGGTTGCGTAGGTAGGATGCTCTGGGCAATCAAGCCAAAGATTAGGAAGATGAACATCGCTGCGATAACGCAACCGAAAAAGCAGAGAGCCTCATGTTCTTTGATCGACCAGTATAAGCCGAGGCCGATCGCCAGAATTGCCAAGAGTGCGAGAAGTAACATATTTTGCTCCTTTTGTGAATTTCAAGGTGGGTTTGTACGGCCTATATAATATCGCTGAAAGACCTTAAAGTCAATTAAAGGCTTGATTCGAGCGTGTTTTGTGCTAAAATAGCCAAGTTAAGTTACTAATTTGCCGATAAGCGAATCTCTGAAAGGCTTAATCGGTTAAAAGAGATAAATATTATGGCTAAAAAAGCCGAAGAAAAAAAGGTGGTAGCTACACCTGAAAAAGAAGCTAAAAAAACCGTTAAAAAGACTGCTGCACCCAAAAAGGCCGTAGCTAAAAAAGAGACCGTCAAAAAGACTGTCAAGAAGGCTGCTGTCAAAGAAACTCCCGTTAAAGAGGAAGTAGTCAAAGAGGTCAAAGAACCCAAGAAAGAAGCATTGCCAGGATCTAAAGTCACCGTCGAAGAACTATTTGAAGCCGGTGCCCATTTTGGCCACGTGGTCAAAAAATGGAACCCAAAAATGAAGAAATATTTATGGGGAGAGAAGAATGGCATTCATATTTTCGATCTGGAAAAAACCGTTGAATGTTTGGATGAAGCATGTAAAGAAGTAATCAAACTGGCTTCTACCGGGAAAAGAATAGTTTTGGTTGGAACCAAGAGACAAGCAAAGCAGATGGTGGAGGATGCGGCCAAGAAGGCCGGTGTTCCTTATATTACTCAACGTTGGATGGGTGGCTTGATCACCAACTGGAGACAGGTAAAACAAACAATTGACAGGTTGGTATCTCTTAAAACAAAGAGAGACTCCGGACAATTAAAGAAATATACCAAAAAGGAACAAGTCTTATTCGATAGAGAGATTTCCAGACTGGAAAGAGTGGTTGGAGGTTTGGTAAATCTTAAGGACGTTCCTGAAGCAGTGATCGTGATCGACACTCACAAAGAAAAGTTGGCTGTAAAAGAAGCTAAGTCGGTAGGAATAACCGTCATTGGTTTGGTTGACTCCAATTCCGATCCGGATATGGTCGACTACCCAATCCCGATGAACGATGATTCCGCCAAAGCTTTGGAAATAGTCATTGGTGCATTGGAAGGTGCACTAGAGACCGGGCTGAAAGAGCTTAAAAAATAAGAGCCTAATTATTATTAATAAAAAAGAATATGATGGACAAGATCAAAGAACTACGTGAGAAGACCGGAGCCGGTGTCATGGACGCCAAACATGCTTTGGAAGAAGCCAACGGTGATATGGCCAAAGCCACCGAGATCATTACCGCAAAAGGATTAGCCAGAGCCGAAAAAAGAAGTGAACGTGAAGTTAATAGTGGAAAAGTTTATTGTTACACCCACTCAGGCGGTACGGCCGGGGCTATGGTTGAAGTGGCTTGTGAGACAGATTTTGTGGCCAATACTGATGAATTCATGACTCTTTGCAAAGAAATCGCTTTGCAAGTTGTTTCAATGAATCCAAAAGATGTTGAAGAGCTAATGGGTATGGCTTATATCCGCGATGCTTCGAAGACAATCGAACAATTGGTCAAAGAACTAATTGGAAAGACCGGGGAGAACATTAGAGTTGTCAGATTCGCCAGATTCAAGCTGGGAGTTGAGTAACCGTAACACAACACAAAAGACCCGCCTGAAGGCGGGTTTTTTGTAGCTAATTTATCAATCAAAATAAATTCTATATAATAAGAATATATGGTAATAGAACACGAGCTAATAACCCTGTTAAGACAGAAATTCGATAAAGTATTAGAGCTGGTCAAAGAAGATATGGCCACAGTAAGAGTAGGTAGAGCCAAACCGGATTTGGTAGAGAACCTGCCGGTACTGGCATATGGTACAAAAATGAGATTGGTGGAATTAGCAACAATTCAAGCACCAGATACAAATTTATTAATGACCTCTCCATACGACAAGAGTGTGATCCGGGATATTGAGAAGGCGATTTCGGAAAGCGATCTGCAGTTGTCTGGGGCAGTAAGTGGGGATTCAATAAGGATCGTCATCCCGGCATTGACCCAAGAAAGAAGAATGGATTTTGTTAAATTACTAAAACAAAAGACGGAAAGTGGAAAGATCATGCTTCGTCAGGCCAGACAAGACGTAAAAGAAAAAGTTGATGCGTTAAAGGAAAACAAGGCGGTATCCGAAGATGATATATATATGCTTCATGAGCAGCTGGATAAGATAACCGGAGAATACAACGAAAAGATCGAAGAAATGGGAAGAGTCAAGGAAGCAGAAATAATGGAAGTTTAATGTCGTTTTTAATTGTTACAATGATTTAATGCAGATAATCGTTTTTGTATTAATTTTGTCGGTTTTAGTGCTTATCCACGAGTTCGGTCATTTCTTAATGGCCAAGGCTTTTGGAATGAGGGTAGAGGAGTTCGGTATTGGTTTACCGCCAAGGGCAAAATCTTTGTTTACGAAAGCGGGGACTCTTTTCAGTTTAAATTGGTTACCTCTGGGAGGATTTGTGAAACTTTACGGTGAGGATTACGAAGACGAGGAACAGTTGGCATCCAAAGAAGCTTTTTTTAATAAGCCGGCTTGGCAGAGATGTATTGTATTGTTGGCCGGGGTGACGATGAATTTTGCCTTGGGGGTGCTGTTGTTTGGAGTGGTTTATTCATACTTGGGTATACCAACAGAAACAACCAATATTCACATAGTTGAGGTAACCAAAGATAGCCCGGCGGAAAAAGCCGGGATTCAAGTCGATGGCATCATAAAAAATGTCAGTTTCGGAAAAGACAATTATGAATTTAAGACTACGCAAGAGTTCATTAAGGTAATTGATTCTTTAAAAGGAAAACAGATCGAATTGACGATGGAAAACAAAGACGGAAAGATAGCTATGTACAAACTGACTCCCAGAGAGAATCCTCCCGCAGGACAGGGAGCCTTAGGTGTTGCTTTGTCAAATATCGAAATGAAAAAATATCCATGGTGGCAAATGCCTTTCCGCGGGGTGGTGGTCGGTATGCAAGAAGCCATTTCTTGGGGAAAAGAAATCTTAAACAACTTGGGAACACTTTTATATGGAATATTTACAGGTAAAGGAATTCCAAAAGATGTTGCCGGTCCTGTCGGTATTTATGAAGTGAGTAAGCAGGTCTATCAATTTGGTTGGACGGCAGTACTTCAGTTTATGGGTGTGTTGTCCGTAAATCTGGCCATATTAAACGTGATGCCTTTTCCTGCACTGGATGGTGGTAGGATAGCCTTTTTGGGGGTGGAAAAGATTATCGGCAAGAAAAGAAAAAATAAAATTGAGGGCTATGTACATACGGCAGGGATGATCTTATTGCTTCTGTTAATGGTGCTTATTACCGCAAGAGATATATATCGTCTGGTTACACACACAATGTAGCACTTATGGAATCAGATCAAGAGCTGCCAATACATAAAGGTGAAGATGATGGAAATCCGAAAAAGATCCTGATAACATCCGAGTCCGATGAACGCATGGGCGGTGTTTATACAAAAAAGAAATTAACAGCCGCACCCATTAACGAAGAAGGCGTTGTAAGCGAAAGAAAGATGAGTTTGGTAACTAAGGTTATAGGCGATGATGAAGGAGGCGCAGACTATTACTATCAAACGTGGGTGTATCTAAAAGAGATAGGTATTCCGACCGTTTCTTCAATGAGGGTGGTAGATAAAAATACCGTAATCATGGGAGATATGACTCATGATGGAAGTGAATTTTTTGGTAAAGAAAAGAGGGCCGATTTGCTTTATACAGATACCGGAAACCGGGAACTATCGGACATAGAGAAGAAATTCTTGGACATTGATCCGGAAGAGGCAAAGAAGGCTATTGTAAATTTATATGAGAAAGCTTGGAATAAGGGAGTATTGTTGCCGGATGATGACCCGTACGATTTTATAGTTCATCCCGACGGTTCTTGGGAGGTAATCGTTCTTGATCTATCACAGGTGGAATATAAGAAAAGAGAAAGTGAGGATTTCAAAAAGGACAAAATTGAAAAAATGATTAATATGTATGATTACATTAGAAAGCGTTTGAATATAATTGGAGTTAATAGAAACCTAAATAACGTAAATGACCGATAAAAGTTGCCTTTTTTGTAAAATTGCTGCCGGGGAAGAGCCGAGTGAGAAGATTTGGGAGAATGACGAGTTCATCTGTATAAAGAATAAGTTTCCGGTGGCTAAAGTCCATGTTTTGGTAATGCCAAAAGCCCATATTAAGAAACAAGAGGTTGCCACTAGCGGAAATGAGGAGTTCTGGGGTAAAATAATGTCAGCCGTTTTTGCCGTTGTGGCTTTGTTGGGACTTGATAAAACAGGTTACAAGATAGTGAACAATGGGGCAGGTTATAACCACTTTGAGCATGAACATCTTCATATTCTAGGTGGGACAAAGACTGAGCCGGGCGGTCAAACTTAGAAAATATATAAAAAAAGTAAGGAGGTGTGTCTAAATGGCACTTGTAGTTCGAAAAAAACAAGGACAAAACCTACAGCAAATGATAAACGAGTTTAGGAAGCTAACTTTTGAAGATAGCGGCCTAGAGAAGGTTAAGATGACAGGTATGACCGGTTATCAAAAACCATCAACTCTAAAAAACATCAAAATGACTGAGCTTAAAAAAGCCTCAGCCAAGATCAGACGCCGTAACAAGCGTATGGCTGGTGTAACTAAAAAATAATATGTTGTATCCACAAATAAAAGAAGCTTCGGTTACTGCTCAAAAAGCCAGGGACGCGAAACTTTTGGGCGCACTAAGACTGATATTATCAGAGCTTAGTTACGCCCAGGTGGATTACAAGGGTGGAGATCTGCCCGATGAAGTAGTGATAAAGGTGCTTCAAAAGGAAGCAAAAAAGAGGAAAGAGGCAATAGAAATATACGAAAAAGCCGGTGATAAAGAAAGAGCCGACCAAGAGAAATTTGAGCTGGAAATCATCGAAAAATATTTGCCGACAATGATGCCCATGGCCGAAGTGGAAGCCGAGATCGACAAGATCGCAGCCGAAACCGGACTAAGAGGGGGCAAGTTGATCGGGGCGGTGATGGGAAAACTGAGAGGTAAGGCCGATGGAGCCGATATCCAAAAAGTGGTCATGCAGAAGTATCAGGGTTGAAATTCTTAATATTACAGGATAAAATATAGCGGTACTTTAAACTGCTAATCAATTCCAAATTCTCGGTAGGAGTGGAGAAATGAAAAAGGTTCACGATCCAGGATTCACGCCATTTTCTTTTACTTGTCCCCGGTGCAAATGTGAGTATGAAATCGAAGACGCTGCCGACATTGAGCTTAAATACGATGAAGGTAGTCCGTTTTTGATGGTAGTTTGCCCCGAGTGTGACCATCCCGAAGGGGTGATGCGTTTATCGTCTGAAATGGAGAAAGCTTATTTGCCATTGGTACAAAAAGCCAAGCGACAACTGGCCAGATCCGGAATTAAGGTGGTAAAAGGCGCAACCCTGCGGCGGGCACTAAAGAACTATTGTGACAGTTGCCACTGCACTGTTGAGGTGACCACGACCGACCCGATCAAATGGTGGGAAGGCCTTGAGTGCTATTACGTTATTTGTCCGGATTGTGGCAATAAGATCACTTTTAGGGGCCGGTCAGACGACTCATCGGTCATAGCCGAAGCTTTCTTATCGATCCATTAACCCAAAGGAGGGTTCCAATGGCGGTTACAGTCAAAGGAAATACAATCTCATTCCTACCTTTCGAGGTAGTTTGTGCGAAGTGCCAAAGCGTACTAAATGTAGGTGAACAAAAGGACATGGAACTGGCTTGGGGATCCATGGGACATTCGATCATAGTTGTCTGCCCCAACTGTGGAAGTTGGGTACGGATCCCGGAAGAACTACAGAAGAAATACGAACCTTTGTTCGCCAAGGAAATTGAAGAGAATTTAAGCAGAAGATAGTGTAGTAGCCCTGGCTTGATGCCAGGGCTTTTTATTGCCTGAATGATATACTATAGGAGTTCTTTTCCAAACAATGTTCCAAAAGGAGCAAATATGGCGATAAAAGTGGTAAACGTAGGAAATACTTTTAAGCCGGTCAAAGCAAGATGCTGTACCTGCAAGTCGGACCTGGAAGTCCAGGAAGTGGGTGACCTGAAAAAAGGTGATTTCGGCTGTCCGCGTGACCCGGGTGATGTGGATTATGAGATCTATGTAGATTGTCCCGTATGCGGGGCCAGTG
>DASVZW010000122.1:0-6735 GCA_036391475.1 Patescibacteria group bacterium
AACCACCGATGACTCCGAATTTCAAGAATTTCTGAGTAACTTCATCATTCCAACGGAGGAGAAAGGCCGACCGAAAAATGTCCTTGGCAGTTTTTGGTTCTATTTTTGATTCACCGGCCATACGAAGACCAAACTGTAGTGGAATTTCTTTGACTTTGGCGTGCAGCTTTACCATCATGTATAAAAACTCCAACTTGTAGCCAAAACTCCTGGAGTAAAGATGATCCAAGTCCATGGTGTCGACAAAACCTTTAACTCTCGAGGCTTTTAGCCCGGTAGTGGGATCGGTGATCTTGAAGAAATATTTAGTGGGGAAAAACATAATAATACGGGCGACAAAACCGCCAACCTCACTGAAGAAAAGTCTCTTAAAACCCCAACCTTTTGGATTGCTGCCGCCCTTGATCTTTCTGGATCCCAAAACGTAATCGTATCCATCGTCGATCTCTCTCATCATGACGGGAATGGATTTTGGAGGATGCTGGAAATCACCATCAAATTCGATGACAACGTCGGCGTGAAGTTTGTCGATCGCTCTTCTGAAGCCTTTAACATAAGCCGCACCGATACCTTCCTTTTTGGTTTCAATAAGCAGATCCAGATTTTTATAATTTTTACGTTTTTCTTCGACTAATTTTGAAGTGCCGTCGGGCGAGTTGCCATCGACTATCAGTAGTTTCATCTCCCAGTTCTTTATTTTGGGAAAAGTGATCTTAAAGAGGTGGTCGATCATTTCTCCGATCGTCTGAACCTCATTAAAGGTAGGGATAACTACTACTGATACAGGTTTGTTTTTCATATCAATTTATTTTTTGTGGGTGTGTTTGTCTGAGCTTTCATGTTGGCAGTGCCCGCAACATTCCTCTCCTCCACAGCAATCGTCCTCCATTGTCTCTATTTCCTCCGCTACCCCGTTGGTATACCAATAGAGTTTGTCCTCTTCTTCTGCACCCACTTTGTGATGTGAACCATCGCAAAAGGGCTGATTTTCCGATAATCCACACATACAAATGTGGTGCTCTCCAAGAATGAGGGGAGTGTTCGCCGTCTTTTTTACTAGTCTTGCCATGGGAATATTATATATCCCCCAAGTAGGGAGGAAGCTTAAGGTGGGGTAGAATACTATTATGAGAATCGATATATTGACAATTTTTCCCGAAATGTTCGAGGGAGTACTAAAAACTTCCATAATTGGAAGGGCTACAGGCACAAATTTGGTGGATATTAAGGTTCACAACTTGCGCGACTGGAGCGATGACAATTATAAAAGCGTCGACGACAGACCTTACGGAGGAGGAGCAGGAATGGTGATGCGGGTAGATGTTGTGGACAGAGCGATCTCGGCTTTAAAGACCGAAAACACTAAAGTGATTTTGATGGATACAAAGGGTAAAAAATACAATCAAGGAGAAGCGGAAAAACTGAAGTCCGAAAGTCACTTGATCCTGATAGCTCCCCATTTTGAAGGGATCGATCACCGGGTACAGGAACACCTGGCCGATGAAGTGTACACAATCGGTGAATACGTGCTTAGTGGTGGTGAGTTGCCGGTGATGGTGGTGGTAGACAGCATTATTAGACTTCTTCCCGGAGCTTTGGGAAATCCGGAGTCTTTGAGTGAGGAGTCGTATAGCCCCGAGTTTGAGGTAGAGTATCCCCAGTACACCAGACCTTCCGATTACAAAGGATGGAAAGTTCCCGAGATACTATTATCGGGAGATCACAAAAAAATCGCAGACTGGCGAAAAGGAAAATAATTCAATTATTCAACCGGGTAACCGATTGGAATGAGATAAATAAGTTCGTCCTTCACAGGGATAGATAGAAGATCTCTTATTTTGGCCGCATCGAAAGTAGAGATGACCACCATTCCCAGCTTTAAACTTTCCGCCTGTAAATACATATTTTCTGAGGCGTGACCGGCTTCCAGATAGACTTCTTTCGTGTGAGGGACACCACCATAAGCATCGGCCATTTTAGCCATATTTCCGGCGACGATAGCCATCACAGGTGGCTCTTTCAACGAATAGTCGTTGGTGATCTTAAATATTTGATCTTTAAAATCGGCTAATTTAATTGGAGTTACTTGATGGGCCGGAACTCTATCTCCGGGAATGTATTGGTAGACACCGTTTTCAAGCTTATCGACATTGTTTACCACAAAATAAATCGTCAAGGGGTAAGTGGACTTGGCGGACGGTGAAGTGCGACCTCCCCAATCGGTGGTGACACCCTGAGCGGCCCACAGCATTTGACCTAGCTGTTTGAGAGATAACTGATCGGGTTTAATTTCTCTTTTGGTTCTTCTGGAGTGAAGCACTGCTTCAATGGAGTTGTTGCTCCGATAGTCGGGGGAAGGTAGAGGAATTATATTTGGCGGTAGAACAGTGGGGCTAGGCTGGGCGGCAACATTTTGCGGGGTAGTAGAAGTCCTATTCCTCAAGGTAATAGCAGCGGCAGAAACAATAACTACAACTAACGCCGTAGCAATCGGGATGATGTATCTCCCGATTGCTATATTTCTTTTTTTTGGTTTGCTTGCTTGTGTATTATTTTCCTTGGGGGCAGGCTTTTTCATCTTAGAGATAACTGCTGATCTTGGCTTCGGACCTGATCTTACCGAACCAATCAGTGAATTGTTGCTGAATACTTTGTTGCTCTAACTGAGCCTTGATGGTTTCTTTAACTTCTTCGAATTTTTTGCCGGTGAAGTATGATTTGTTATCGTCAAAGTATTTCTGAATATCAGCATCTTTAACCGAGGCGGTAAATAACTTTTGTTCCAATTTTTGAATGGTGAGCTTCAACTTAAAGAAGTCGTTTAGCTGTGCAGCATTATTGATGCCTGCTTGTTTGGCAGTAGCCATAAGCTGGTCTTTACCTCCGAATTGAGCTTCGTTGGTAGCGACTTCATCTTGAATTTCTTTGGGACTGACAACAATATTATTTTTGGCGGCTTGTTCCTTAATTAATTCTTCGGTAACCATCTCGTCAAAAGCGGTACTACCGTATCTATCATTTAAACGGGAATTCAAAGCAAATCTAGTGATAGGAGTGTTGTTTACCGTACCGGCTAAAATTAATCCCCGGTTCTTCTGAGCGAGCAAGAATACGGCGGTTCCAATGAGGACGACTGCCAACAGTTTGATAATGAAACCGGTATTAAGCTTTTTAACGGTTTTTAGCTCAGCTTCCTTCTCGGTTAAGCGGCTGGAAATATCGGCGATCTTTTCCTCTTTTAAGGGTTTGACGGTTCTTTTGGCCATTTTTGTTTCTTTTTTAATAACTACTTTCTTGGTTGATTTTTTAGTTGATGCTGGCATGTGTCTTATATTATCATATTACTAATTTATTGAATTAAAGTCTGTTCAAGACTTAGTGAATTGTCGGTTGCGGGGATGGCAGGGTTAGGTAATTGAGAACTAAAATCGATGATACTTTTTTTGAGTGGATCAAAAGTTGATCTAACTTGTGAGGCTTTGGTAGGAGTAACTTCAGAAAGTGATGGCGGTAAATATTTGGGGGTTGCTTGTTGAGATAATTTTTTACCGATCGAGATGGCAATAAATAACCCGATCAAGACAAAGAAACCAATAAGGATCCATTTGTATTTAGATAACTTTGAGGAAATCGGCTGCCAAATAGTCCCCGATTTGATTCGATTAATTAGCTCAATAGCTTCCGGGTTGGTTATTTCAAATTTTTGGTTGGACATAGTTTATATCCATATCAACAAACTGATTTACTAAATTCAGTTGAAGAGTTTTAATTTCGTCTAATTTATCAACAAATGGATTAAAGTAGTTCTCTTGATTGAGAATCCCCTCTTCGTTTTCAGGAATTATCCTGGCGGAAATAGTCGCTATCTTATCGTTGATGTTTTGGGCTAGACTAGGTACTTCATCAAGACGGGCTTTTAAAGCTGCCGGAAGCGGATCGGGAAGCTTGGGTACCAACACATCAAAGTTATTTTTTAGGTCGATTTGGAATCTAACTAAGGTAGCTATCTTAACTGCAATTTGGCCATATTCGAAACTCCGGTCATAAATTTGAGTCTTATCGTAGTAATCAAGGGCGAAAGCCTTGAGGTCGTTGGTAGTGATGATCTTTTGAGACAATTGAGCTTCCCCAACATAAAAGGCAGAGGCGGCTTTAAGCCTGTCGATTATGGGATTTAACGCGGTATAGCCTGTATTTTGAGAATTTATAAGATCAACCAAATATCTGGCATAGGCGTCCTTGGCCAGGTCCCTGGCCATTAAAGTTTGCTTGGCGGAAAGTATGGCCTTTTGTTGGTTGTCTAAAGTTTGGTTAGCGAGGTAATCGCGCTTTAGAAGAGCGAACTCAGAGTAATTTTGGCGGTACTGCTGCCATTGAAAATCGTAGTCGGTTTTTGCAGTGGCGAAAACCGAAGGTGTAAAAAAACCGGCAACCATGACCAATAACAAAAAAATGACAATCAATTTTACAGTCTTCATAATCTCTTATTTAAGGATAACTCACTTTGTGGCTTCGGGCAAGCTAAGTCCTTGAGCAATTAGTTTTTCAACTATCGTTTGCCAAGTAGAAAACATCAGGCCAAGTTCTTTTTCGGTATTGACCGTTTTTAGACCACCGTATTGAGGATACCGATAAGGATTAGGTTGGGTCTTTAAAAATTCAACCAGTGAGCCATTTTTCAGTGATGAAGAATCCTCACCCAGTTGGTCAAGAGTGTATTTGATCAATTCAAAAGGTGTGGTGGTGTCGGAAGAACAATGATATATACCTCTGGCATCCTGTTCAATGATGGCGTTCAGAGTATCGACTATTTCATCAATGTAAGCGATGGAAATCTGCTGATCATCAAACAATGGAAACATTTTTCCATCCGCAAATCTTTTTAAATTTGATCTAATGTAATCGAGTTTTTGAGGGAACTCCGCCCTAACCGGATAAATAATTCTTAATATCGAACCGCCATGTTTAAAAATTACTTGTTCTCCCTGGTTTTTGGTCCAACCATACCAAGTTAATTTATTCTTGTCCGTTTCCGGTTTACTATCTTCGGAATAAGGACCGGGTTTTTCGATGCCACCGGAGAAGACCATGTCGGTCGAAATATGAATTATTTTGTCGGAGAGAAAAGCGTCGGTTAAATTTTTTACACCGTCCACATTCACTTTCCAAGCCAAAGAAGTCTCATCGTGAGGCTGATTTTCCGCCGCATTGACGTCGGTAAAGGCAGCAAAATTGATTATCCAATCCGGGTTAAATTCGGTGACGGTTTTGTAAACCGAATCGATATTAGTTAAGTCGAAGTCGGGTAGGTCCGGAGTTAATAATTGATAGTTTTTGGCTAGTTCGACAAATCGGGAACCGACAAGTCCGTTTCCTCCTGTAACTAATATTTTTTTCATTTTTAGAGAGTTTCCGGTTTTACAAATTTATAAGAGAGCTTTTTGGGGCTGATACGACATTCCTGAGTATTTTCATCGGCTACGAAATAGTAGTCGGTAAAATATGTAAGAGTGACCGATTTGCTATTAGGGTTTAAGAAACCATGAGCCACACCATTTGGTATGTAAATTGCTTTGTCTTGCGACAAGACTACTTTCATTTTCTTAAGATATGTCTTTGATTTCGGACGGAAGTCTATCAAACCTAAAAGTATGGTGCCATTGGTGGTCCAGATCTCACTCTGGTTGGGGTGAATGTGCCAGAACCTCTTGGTTTTAGGAGCCAAAAATGACATGTTCGTTTGGACAAATTTGAATTTAACTCCGAGATCATAAAGAGCCTGGACGTAACCCTTGGGTGTCAGGCGAAGTGTCTCTTTGAACCAACCACCATAATCATCGGCGAAAGTACTTAATTTGATCACATGGACTTTATCAATGGCCTCAGTTTTTTCGTAAGTCTGACGAAGCAAAGTGTGATCTTTGGGCAAGGCAATTTTCGGATGTTTAGTTTTTGCAAATCCCATTATTATTTGTTTTTATATATTAATTCGGATTTTTCCTTGAGAGGTTTCCACCACCATTCATTACTTTGATACCATTCTACGGTTTGTTTAAGGCGTTCGTCAAAGTTTTTACTGGGTGCCCATCCAAGTTTTTTATTGATCTTTTTCCAATCAACCGCATAGCGTCTATCGTGGCCCGGACGGTCTTTGACGAATTCTATCCGGTCGGATTTTAGATTTAAAATTTTCAAAATCTTTTTGGCGATCTCCAGATTGGAGACATCTTCGGTTAAACCTCCAACAGTGTATGTCTCCCCTATCTGACCTTTGCTTAAGACAAGATCGATAGCCCGGCAGTGATCTTCGACGTAGAGCCAATCTCTAACGTATTTACCATCGCCATAAATCAATATATTTTTTCCTTCCAACAAATTTGTAATCATTCTGGGCAAGAATTTTTCGGTATCTTGGTAAGGACCAAAATTATTACTACAATTCGTAATAGTGACGGGTAGACCGTAAGTAGTGTGATAAGCAAGCACCAAGTGGTCCGAAGCGGCCTTTGAAGCGGAATAAGGACTGTTTGGTGAGTATTTGGTTTTGCTATTAAATTTTTCCGAGCTTTCAAGCTCTAGCGAACCAAAAACTTCATCGGTCGAGACGTGGTGGAATCTAGTATTCTTTTTCCTGGCGGCTTCCAGTAATATTTGAGTACCGAGAACGTTGGTGTTGACGAAGACGGCCGGGTCAAGGATCGACCGGTCCACATGGGACTCTGCCGCGAAGTGGAC
>DASVZW010000123.1:0-1830 GCA_036391475.1 Patescibacteria group bacterium
ATATGTGGCGGTAGAAAAGAAAATGCCGGTGGGATACTTCGCACTGGAAATGAGCAATTTGGAAATGGTGGACAGAATGTTGGTGGGCCAAGCCAATATCGATGCATGGAAATTGAAGACAGGCAACCTTAAAGAAGACGATTTTGCCAGGCTTTCGGAGGCGATGGGAGTTTTGGCCGACTCGCCTTTATATATTGACGATACCCCGGGACAATCTATCCTAGAACTTCGTACTAAAGCAAGAAGATTGCATTCACAGGTGAGTTTAAAATTATTGGTAGTTGATTACTTACAGCTAGTAGTAGGAGATAAATCTTATGAAAGTAGAGTTCAAGAAGTTGGCGCTATTTCTCAGGGTTTAAAAAATTTGGCCCGTGAACTAAAGATACCGGTACTGGCTTTATCTCAGTTAAACCGCGGAATTGAAAACAGAACCGAGAAAGTGCCACAGTTGGCCGACTTGCGTGAATCGGGGAGTATTGAACAAGATGCTGACGTAGTTATGTTCCTTTATAGGAATGATGACAATAATTTGGAAGATATAAAATTGGCAATTGCCAAACACCGTAACGGTGGTTTGGGAACTGTTGACCTTAAGTTTAGAGGTGATAGAGTTAAATTTTACGGAGTTGATAGGGGACGGAATCAGTAACTCTTTTTCTTTGTTATCCTGACGTCTATACCTTTGTTCGTCAGACAGAATATTTTCCTACGAGAAAATTTCTTGATGCGCAGTGCCTGTGGTCGCTATGAGCGACGTCCCGCCTCAGCAAAACCGTTACGGGTTTGCTTCTGCTCTCTGAGTACAGAGCCATGCACAGGCACTTTACGCAACCCTGCCTCAAAAGGTATAGACTTCGGATCATTTTGTAATGGTATACTGAAAATATGACAAATTCATACCCGTATCAGTTAGAAAAATTACCATACGATTATGGCGACCTGGAGCCGGTCATCGACAAGATGACGATGGAGATCCATCATGACAAACATCACCAGGCATATGTAGACAATTTGAACAAGGCTTTAGCGGATAAACCGGATCTACAAAAGCTGAATATTACCGAGTTATTCGGTTCGGATATTCCTGCAGTAAAAAATAATGCCGGTGGGGTTTGGAACCATGACTTTTTTTGGACTATTATGACTATGCCTGGTTATGGCCACATTGAAGATAAATTACTTAAGGAGATCGAAAAATATTTTGAAAGTGTGGACAAATTTATGGAGAAGTTTGAGGCAGCAGCTTTGGGGAGATTTGGAAGTGGATGGGCTTGGCTGGTGAAAAATAAGGATGGAAGTTTGGAAATAATGTCTACAGCTAACCAGGACAATCCAATGACCGAGGGGAAAAAGCCCTTGTTGGCGCTGGATGTTTGGGAACATGCATATTATCTTAAATATCAAAACCGGAGAGCGGAGTACGCTAAGGCTTGGTGGAATGTGGTGAATTGGGCAAAAGTAGAAGAATTACTTTTTGAAGAATAATACAACCTTAAAAAGTGTCTAGGTCTTTGGCTCCGGCAGTTCGAGATCCGCAGAATAAATTAAAAAAACACCCATTAAGGGTGTTTTTTTTAATTAGTGCCGAGAGAGGGGACCGATTTCCTGCCTCGTTCATGCACGTCACGTGCTTTCACTTGGCTGTTCGATCTCCAATCTGACTACTAAAAAACCTCCACAAGGGAGGTTTTTTACTAGTGCCGAGAGAGGGGATCGAACCCTCACGGCCTTGCGACCACAGGTTTTTGAGACCTGAGCGTATACCATTCCGCCATCTCGGCTTGCCGACAAGTGATATTTTACCTTAAATGTACCTTTTGAGCCAGG
>DASVZW010000124.1:0-7132 GCA_036391475.1 Patescibacteria group bacterium
CAGTGTATTATTTATAACAATTTAATTATTACTCTTTCGCAGAACACGTGTCAACAAAATTACAATTTTTGATTCACCTTTCTTTTTGTTATTCTCACCAAGAACGTTACAAATAAATGTAATATATCTTACTATATTTGACATATCATTGAACAAACAATAATATGAAACTATGAATATCTTCACCAAATCGGTTATTATTTCAGCCATCCTTTTCCTCGGTTCTACCACAACATCCTACGCCGTCTCCAACAACGGGATGAATAAAAATGTCAACCGTCCGGTTCCTTTAGTCAATGCCCCCACAACCAATAGCTCTCCACGATCATGTCAGGCTAGAGAATCTGCTGTCAAGATCAGAATGAAACAGCTAACTCAACTAGTTACTACCATGGAAACGACTTTCAATAATATCGATGACCGAGTTACGAATTTTTACACCAATACCGTTCTATCTTCTGGCCGGTCAGTCGCTAATTACAGTTCTTTGGTGAACGATATTTCAGACAAGAAAACCGCTGTTCAAGCTTCAATAGTTAAAACTAACTTGGATATCGATAATTTCAGCTGCACCACCGGCAACCCAAAAAATCTCCTAAATCAATTTAGATTGGATATGCAATCGGTTAAGACTGCCCTTAAGAATTACCGTACATCTATTAAAAATTTAATTGTGGCCGTGAATGGAGTCGCCGAAACGACAGAACTGCCTACCTCACCCGCTAGTGAGTCAGGAGAAAAATCCAAATAATATTTAGAATCAAAATAATAAACATGACCAAAAACAATCCGTACCCAATGCAAATGACAAAACTATTCTTCTTAGTCCTCATCGTTTTTATAGTTATCTACATGTTTAGCAAAGGGATTACACAACAATCACTAAACTCAACTCCGGCTGCTCCTGAAACCATCAGCAGTACCTCGGGTTTAAATCAGGCCCAAGACCAACTTGACGCCGTTAATATTGATAGTGTTGATACCGGACTCAATCAACTTTCTTCAGAAGCCAATAATTTTTAGTTACTCAAGATTATTAACTCATCTCATTGATATTTTTTTCCAAAAAAAAGCCCGGTCTTTAAACCGGGCGTTAGGCTATTTATCCAGCACTATAAATCTTTGAAGAGGATTCAATTTGTCTTCTTTTAAAGGGATCAAGACTCCATATTTATTCAATCTGTATTCCGCCCCCATTTTCGGAGCCGGCCAGCCGGGCTCCGCACAATGTGCTCGCAAACTAATGTTTCTATCATCTTTATTTTCAAAAGTATCAATGTCATACACAAATCCATTTTGATGAAGTGCATTGTTCTCGTTTTTTACAACTATCCAGATATCTCCATATTTTTTCGGAGTTGGTGTTATGGTATTTGTTGGAGCGATGTCTCCATTCCGGATTATTGGAAGATATATTCTAACCGGTGTCGGTGTTATCAAAATATTTTCCACTGAGGCTACCTGGCTCTGTGTTTGCAGCCTTCTCTCATTATTTTGTCCAATTATGGTTCCCAAAACAAAAAAGATTGCACAAAGCAAAACAACAATTAGTCCTGCGCCACCAATTAAAACCCATTTCCTCTGTTGATCGGTCATTGCTCCTCCTCTCTTCAAATATTTATAGCTTTTAAAAGAGCATCAAACTATAGGCATTATAAACCAAACATATTGCCGGCTCTCCCCAGCAAACCTATTTTTATCAAAAAAAAGACGCTTCATCAGCGTCTAATAAATTAATCCTCATCCAATTTAAAGATCTCAACCAACACAGAACCCTTCTCAACAACTGATTTCTCATCAAATAGCACCCTTCCAACTACACCATCTAAAGCTGCTCTAAGATCAACATGCATTTTCATGGATTCCATCAAGATTACCGATTGTCCTTTTTTGACTTTATCTCCTTGTTTAACCCAGGTTTTAATAACCACTCCCGGCATTGGTGAAATAATATCTCCATTAATAGTTGAAAAGTCTCTTTGTCTTACTCGGCCATTTTCTTTTTCGACAAATACTTTACAAAACTTGCCTTCCAAAAACACATCTAAAATTTCTTCGTTGTTGGCAAAAATTACACTTTGAGCCTCTTGATCGTCGTTACAGATACTATATTCTCCAGTGTTATTAAATTCTATCAATTCAGCATTAATTTCATTGTTACCGCTCAATATCTCTACCCTAAATTCGCAATCGTCGACTACTACCCGGTAAATGGTCACTTCTCACCTCCTGTTTATTTATTTTGTAAAGTTCAAGATTAATTATTATATAAGATTCTATTATTTATGTGTCATCTAGATTTAACAATGTTAAGATTATTACATATGGATGTAGATGAGGATTTGGTAAAGATCATTTACGACGAACTGGGAGAAAATACTGCAGAGCTCTTTGTTAAGTTCTATCGAGGTTTCCAGAAAGAAGAACAAATAGAAGGTGCTAGGGAAATTCTTGGCATTATTGTTGGTGAATCTAGAACTAATGACCTTTTAAAAAAAATAGTTAACAAGAAATGACCACCTCCGGTTTATCCATATCAACTTTTAGGGCTTTTGTGCTTTCCTTTGGGGTCGCAGCCACAGTGCTCTATTACCTATTTCAGATACAAGGTGTTTCCGGAGCTTACTTTTCTACCGTCGTATCCACCCTTGCTCTAATTATCGTTCTTTTTGCACTTGGGTCATTATTACTGTCTTTGGGAGGCGGACCTCAACAATTTGGTTTCCGGTTCATATTTATTGGAGTCCTTTTTACCACCGTCGGTGAGCTACTTTGGCTATTTTTTACATTAAATGGGCAACCTGTTCTTGCCGGTTCAATACCACCCATTTTTTATATAACTACCTATGTTTTAAACTTTCTTGGATATCTAAAGATAAGTATATATTGCAAAATACGGATAAAAGAATTTCTCGGAATTGTTCTCGGTTTCGGGATCTTTGAGCTAATCCTATTTACTCTGTCAAGGGCAATCAATCCAACCGCTTTCGACCTCGTGCATTCTGGCTACGTTCTCGGAGATGGTTTAAGAATGATAATCATCTCATTAATATTACAAATGGTAATAATTTATCAAGGAGGTTTAATTGGACGTTATTGGTTATCTATATTTATTGGAAATCTGTTTATTATTATTGGCAATTTCATCTCCACTATTCTACTCAAAGAATACAATTCTTACACCTGGCCATTCCCCTTAATAGACCTTATTTTTATCGGAGGCTATTTGTTTGTCGCTCATGGTTTCTACGGGATTGGCGACAGCATCCGTTTGGCTCAAAGAAAAATAGTACATCACCGGAAGTAAACTTCTCAATAATTTATTTCTGAGGATTAATACTCTCCTTTTATTACAAAGAACGATCCACGGATAACTCCGGCCAGTTTTGACTTCTGTCTGGCGAACTTGAATTTTTCTTCTAATTCTTTAGGTACTTCCATACCTTCCGAGAGTTTAAAACCCACGGCTCGTTTCTTGGGATTATCAATTGAATATAGAACGTTAACTTCCAGACCATCTTCATAAAAGATGTATGCCCATTTGATGTCGTCAACTTTAAAAAGTGATGTTTCTAAGGGTTTTGCTGCAAATTTAATATCGCGCTCTTCTTTCAGTATTCTATTCACCCAGTCTACAACTTCCTTACTCTGATTGGCAGGTGAAACAATAAATTTATGGTTGTATTTATTCATAAAATAGCGTGCCTCGTTAGCTCGCAAACCAGCCAACGCTTCTGCCACAGGTGAAGACTCCAAACCCAATATCGACACATTTTCAAAATCAACTAGGTAAGACATATTACGTTAATTATAACAATCTATACTTCTCCGCCTTATATAAAACCGTAATAAAGAAGGACCAAGGCCAACAAGGTAATTGCAGCAAAAATTCCCACAGTTTTAACAAACAAACTCACCGCCTCTTTTTTCTTTCCTTCAATGACAAGCAGAAGCGGTTGGTAAAAAAACAAAAATGCCATTACAGCCACCGAAAGGGTTAAAAGCGATAAGATCACAATCGGAGCAAAAAAAGTGTCAGGCTTATTCCTTAAGGTTTGTGTTACAAAACTCATGATCGTGACGCCTAAGACTATGTATACCGAAGCACCTAAAGCGTTAACAATGGGGTTCTTAGTCATATATATTTACTCTGCTCCCCCGGCAGGGCTCGAACCTGCGACATCCTCCTTAACAGGGAGGCGCTCATACCAACTGAGCTACAGGGGAATATCAGTTTTAAATCCTGTTATATCAAGACTATAACAATTTGTTATAGGCGCCGATATAAGAGGAAGCGCAGTGCTGCCATTTCAATAACGCTGTTATTGAAAGAAGGACGAGCAAGCTCTTATTTTACCTCACGTGGCTAACGGCGTAAAGTCAAAAAAAGGGTACCTTTCGGTACCCCAGCTGGGCTATCTATCAAGATTTCTCATTAGTTTTGTCAAAAGAGGTTCGGAAATTTCCAAATCATGCAACCGTTGTGTTCTTTCTTTTCTGACTTTCTCATTCGGCCTATCGTGATTAACAAAGGCCAATTCCAACTCTACCAACACGTGCTCGTACAAAGTCTGATCGTTGACACCAATTTTGTCAATTACTCTAATGCGGATAAACCTTGCCGCCTCATTCCAATTATTGGTTGTCAGTTCTTCACCGTGACAGTTCTTTATATGAACAGTCTCTTCGTCAATCTTGGTTAGGGTGAAGCACTTTCCCAATATTGATATCTGCAAACCGGAATCAAAGATCAGATCAAGCAAACGGATGAGTTCTCTCAATGTGCCTCCCTTTCATCAAGTCTGACCTATTTTACTACTCTTGTTAAAAACTAATACAAACCGTGATCATTAAAACATTTTGTGTATTGTTTGTCTACAAAATCTATATGATGCACTAGCCAGTCTTCCATGAATTCTATTAGCTTTACAGTGGTTGCCAATTTATCCTTTTTTACTTCTAGATACATCTGTGATACCTGTTCATCAAAGGCCTTGTGTTCTGCTATATGAGGAGGTGCTCCTTCAAAGTTAAACTTCTTAAAATATTCTTCCTCAGTCTTAAAATGATAGTCTCTGTATTCGAATAACTGCTTAAAAACTTCCTCCAACTCAATATCTTTTTTCCCGGCGTAAAACGCTGAAGTAACCATGTCTAAAAGCTGGAAAAAACGTTTATGTTGTTCGTCGATCAACTTTACGTGGACACTGTATTCATCGATCCAGAGAATGGTCATATTACTTTAGCCTGCCCAAAACCACATTTAACAAAGCTAATACCACTGCGGCTAACAAAGCAGCTCCAAAGTTATCCACCTTAAACCCCCTAACCAGGCTTGCCATCAGCATTATTAGCCCGGCATTAATTACAAAGGTAAATAACCCCAAAGTCAGAATATTCACCGGTAAGGTGAGCACCAATAAAATCGGTCGCAAAATTATAGATAAGACACCCCACACGATTGCCACAATCGCCAACGACTCCAAATTCTCAATATGCACACCGGGAACCAAATAGGCCGTTACGTAAAAACCCAAAGCGTTTATTATCAGGTTCATTAACATAACTCATTCTATATCACTCTTCAAACTTTGTAAAAAAGACTCAAAATATACCCTATATACTTGACATTTAGCTTATAAGATGCTATATTCACCGGCGTATCTATTAACCTCCCGCCCTCCGTGCGGGTTCTTTAAAATTCTATAGATGATTCCCAAAAGGAGCGCAATGTGAAAAAGTTACGGATCGGTTTTCTTTTCTTCTTTTTGATTAGTCTTGTCCTTACCGCTTGCTCGGGTTCCAATACTCCAAAGGCAGATCTGAACCTGATGGCGGGATCCAATGCCAAACTATTTTTAGGCACGGATCTCAACTCTGACGGCCTTCTCAAGGCTTTCTACCAACAGGAGCACCTCGCTGTTTCGGTCACCTATTTAGGTGGGCCTGAAGCTGAGGCCGCCAAGAATCAAGCCTTGACCGGCAATTCCGACTACCAAGCTTTCATGTTCGACGATCAGCTGTTCAGCAAAGGTCTCACCGACCTCAGTTATCCTGCCCGTTCGTTCGTGGGCGTTTGGGTCAAAAAATCAAAGGCTGAAGCTTTAGGCTTAGGAGCTGGCAATAACTACCTGGATCATACCCGGTACGGCCAGTTGCTTGAAAGTGGCGACCTCAAAATCGTCACTGCCAACGCCAACCAAAGTACAGCTTCTGCGCTGGAATTCTTCGCCACCATGAGCGCCTGCACCGGTAACTCTGGTTCGGCTCTCACCGTGGAGAACGTTCAGTCGGCCAAAGATTGCGGTAAAACCATCTATGACCATTACGCCCGATCCTCCGGTTCCACCGGTGACTCGGTAAACATGGTCTTCAATGATGCCCTTCAGGGCACCAACATGTTCGATGGTGTTATCGCCTTCCAGGCAAGCTTCGCCGGTACCCATGGCCTCAATTCTCAATTAGAAGCCAAAGGCAAAGAACCGTTCATTTTTGTTTATTTCTCCGATGCCTCACCCGTGGCTGCTATGGCCCTGGGCGATACCGGGAAATTGAACGATTCCCAAAAACAAGCTTACGACAAATTCGTCACCTTCCTTCTGAGTGAAAAGTCACAGCAATATATCAACCAGCAGGGTCTGCTCTCAGGTTCTTCGGCCTTCGGTGCTACCCCCGACTACAGCTCATTCAAAGCTGATTGGGGCATGAATCCGAATCCCAAAGTCAATCCTGTCAACCCGCCGGTTTATAACGTTGCCAAGCAGGCATTAACCATCTACACCAATCTTTACAAACGCCCCAAAGACGTTGAGGTGTGCCTGGATATGTCTGGCTCAATGTCCAACAACAATGTCAACGTCATTGACGCCAAGGGGCAAAAAGTCAGTGTCAGCCGTTTGCAGGCTCTTTACCTTGCAACCAAAAAACTGACCGACAACCAGGGCGGTAGCTTTATTCTCGGTCCGTCCGACCAGATCAGCTACTCACTCTTCTCTCAGAACACCGTTGGCCCCGTGGCTCAATCCACCGGCACCAATACTGCCGAAGCTGGAAAAAGCCTGGCTGCCATTATTGGCAATGACTCCGCCGCCGACCAAAACATTACTGGTATCGGTGTAGTCCGCAACGGGAC
>DASVZW010000125.1:0-8682 GCA_036391475.1 Patescibacteria group bacterium
TGTTGATGTCAGTAATTGGAATGGGAGTGGTATTAGGCGGGTGTAGCAGTTTGCCATCAGGCAGCACTACTCAGTCTTCAGCTCCTAGTCCGGTTGTGACCTTAAACGGAGTAATTATTTCCAAAAATGGTGGATATATGATCAGTCTTGAGGGAAAAAACACCGATCTGGATAGTAGAAAAATTGACCTAAAAAGTTATATAGGGAAAACGGTATCGGTCACCGGTGAGTTTAGCGGGACAACTCTGTTTGTGGATTCGATCAAGTAAGACTATTTAGCAAAGTCCGTTGTTTTGTAGATGACGGCTTTGGTTTGGGCATTGATCTGCATGACCATCGGTTGAGTCTTTCCGGAAAGAGTTAAAGAAATTTGCCAAATGACAGCAGAAGAAGTCTTGATATATTGTGCTTGGGCAGAGCCGGCAGCACAAGCATTAGGATCGGAACAGGCTTGGTTCACGATGTTGATGGCTTCATCCAGATCGATTCCAAGATTGTCCTGAAGGACGAGATCGTTAAGTGAAGGAATATTGTCATCGGGGGTGACGTAGATCTGTTTATCAACTACTTGAGGTTGGCTACTACCACTAACTAAGACATAGAAATATTTTTTGGTGGTTAAGTCCTGGCGGAAGAAATATTTAGTAGTGGCGTTGACCGGATCGTTGGCATTCTCGGTTTTTAACAATATAAACTGGGCGTTGGGTGAATGATTGATAGCGATTTGAAGAATTTTTGGAGCAACAGATAAAGGTTTCAACGGACTACCCGGGACGTAAACGACCGTGGGAGTCGGAGTGGCTGAGATAGAGGTGATCGGAGTGATGGTGACGGTGGGAGTAGCTGTGGGCGAAGCGCTGGGAACTTCAATCACTGAAGGGGTTGGGGTGACCACGGGGTTGGTTTGTTGTTTCTGAATAGTGTTGGTGATATCGACAAGCTGAGTTTTTAAAGACTGAGTTTGCTGATACAAGAAGGCGGCGCCGGCAAGGGCGATCACTGCGACCAAAAAAAGAACTATAAAAATAATTGGGCCGGCAGGGGAACTGGTTTTGGGCGGAATGCTAACCGGAATGGGTTGGGCCGGATTGGGCTGTGCCTGAGAAGGAGCCGCAGGGAAAACCGGTTCTTGGACCGGAGTTGGTGAGGTAAAAACCGTAGGAGCTGGAGGTGCTTCAGGAACCGGAGCTTCGGTAATTGGAGTGGTCACTGAGGCTGGAGGGTTGTAAGCAGGAATTTCTTCGGGGGTTTCTTCAAAGGTAGAAGCGGCGGGGGGAGTATTGTCGACCGAGGAAGCGGCTGGGGCAGAAGGTTCGGTAGGATTGGAGGGCATTGGAAATTGGCCAAGGTCGTCGTTGGGCATGACTTAGTATCCCAAAAATAGCGTGGTGTGTCAAGGCAAAAGAAAAGCCCCCGGGTTACGGGGGCGATTTAAAATGGGGCGAAAATAGCGATGAGTTCGCTTTGTTTTACTTTGGTCCGCAGAGGTTAAGAGCGCGCATTACTTTGATACGGGCGATCGAAATGGGCGTGTCACCGGCCTCATCGGAAATATAGGTGAGAAGAGCGGGTGCTAGACGGCCGCCTCCAATTTCGAGAGCGGTATAAAGTGGTTCGACATCCCCTAAGACAAAAGCTTTGGCTAAAGGAACGGCGTCAAAACCGGCTTTGTTGACAATATCAGTAATGAAACCGGCGACGCCGATAAACCCGGGATGTTCCTCTTGGGCTAGAATCTCATAGAGTGCATAAACAAATGCATAGCCGATCTCCTGCGGATAAATGCCGAGTACGAAAGATTTGGTATGCATGTTCATAAGCTGAGTCGGCAGACCGTAGAGATCAGGGCTAACCGCAACTATACAGTGATCTCCGGCATCTTTTTGAGTAATCCAATAGCTCCAATCGCCCGGTTCGCCATAAATATTTATTTCGGTATTGATCAGTTGGCCTTCGGGGAATTGGGACATATATGGCTTCATCCTTTCACTCGAGGTAATCTCAAGGGGGATGCTGTCGGAATAGGTTTGATGAATACCGGCTTTATTAATTTTTTCGAGCCAGGCCAGTGAATTTTGTAACGAGACCTGATTAGCTTGGATCACAAGATCACGAGGAGATCGTGGCGAGAGAAGATCAACGGTCTTTCCGATCTGCGGATCCCAGGCAACTGTTAGATGTTTATTGCGGATCGTGTAAGCTTTGACAGGCTTTAAGTAGCCGGCCTTTTCCAAAATATAGGTATATTCCCAGGCTTTTCGTTGAAAGTTTGTAACTAAGGGATGGGATAGGAACTGTGCATCTTTCATTTTTCTTACCTTCTAGGGGTGATTTAGATAAGGAGATTAAAGTTCTAATCCCAAACTGATCAGCATGAAGATGGCAAACACGAGAAGTGAGGCGACGGCGTAGGCAGGGATACCGAGGAGCAAGAAGGCCGGGCCATTGAGAGCTGATTGTTCGGCGTTAATATGGATACCGATGGTATACATCAGGTATTCAAAAGGGAAAAAGCCGATAATGAAAATACCGGTAATGATCCTTTTCTTGAGTTCTTTGGACATATTTTCCTCCATTTGAACGTGCGAGACGAGATGGAGAAATTATCTCATAGAGATAACATATGTGCAATATAGGCTAGTTTGAGAGTAGATAGTTTTGAGGTGTTTTCTTGATCTTGAGACTGACCTTGGCTTCTTTGAGAAGGGTTTCCAGGTAAGGCTTGGTGTAGGCGAAGCAGAAGCGTTTTTTGCCTTGGAAAGGAATGTTCACCCAGTAGGGATTTTGCCATTTGGTGGCAGGATCGACGTGATACTTAATGTATTTACTTTGCCAAAGGTTCCAAACTGTGATCAGGCATTTACCTTTGGGTTTCAGGTGGTCCTTTATCTGTTTAAGAACAAAAAGCTGTTCGTCTTTGGTAGGTAAGTGGTGCATTACGGCGACACAAAAAATGTAGTCGTACTTATTAAGGTGTTTCCAGATCTTGGGTTCGGTAATGTCGGTTTCAATAAAATTGGCCTCAGGATGGGCCTTTTTAGCCTCTTCGAGTAATTTTTCACTATTATCTATGCCGGTATATTTAACGCCTTTGGGCAGGCCGATTAATAAGCGGCCGTTACCGCAGCCAACGTCAAGGATCGAAGCTTTTGAAGGGATACCTTTTAAGAAAGGTTTTAGATCCGGCCAAATATAGTTCCTGGTGGAGGAAAATTCCGAACTGATCTCATTGTAAGTCTCCTTGACTGAATCCAGAAGGTCTTTTTTGGCAGGCATCAAAATCATTTTAGCAGACGGAACAAAAAGTTCGATATAATACCCAATACTTTAAAAATATTCTTCGGGAGGTGGAAGGTGAAACCAGTAATTTATTATTTGGAAGTGGTGGATAAGAAGAACGGTAAATTGAAGGTTAAAGTTACCGATAAGCCGGAAACTTTGGTCCCTTACCGGTCGATGACGATCATTGATAAAGATGGTAACTTGCATGTGTTTTTCTGGAAAAAGGAGAATAAAGAAGAATAAAAAGCCCCCGTTTGAACGGGGGCAATTTTTTAATCGACGTAAGCTATTACCAAAGGAGTGATGACCACGAGGTAGATGATGGTCCAGAGAAAGATACCGACCAGAGTGAAGGTTTTGTCGCCTGAGGCTAAGTAGCTAGAAACAAAGTAGGCGGCAACCTCGGAAATGGCCAACCAGATCAATAGTAATTTGAATTTGGATCTTTTTGTTGGTTTCCGGGGCTCTTCGGGTGTGGCCGGTTTTTCGGGAACGATAGGTTTTTCGGGAGCGGTGACAAGCCCACAGTAGGCGCAAGGTTCATCGTTCCATTTCCAAGCTCCACATGAGGGACAATGAACTTGATAATGAGGCTGAGGTCTTCGGAACATCGGTTATCCTATGGATTGATCACAACATATTGGTGCGGCCCGGTCTCGGCTTGAATGACCTCGCCTTTATTGGTGAGGAGCCAAACCATACCCGAACTGCAGGGAGCGTCTTTGGCACAGAACTGAGTGCTGTTGCTGACGCTCATGATATTGGTCCAATCGGCTGTCTTGGTCGATCCATTAACGACTACTACCCGGACCGGTTTTTCGGCGGTTGTTCGGTAGAACCACTCGCCACCGGTGATCTGGTAGGGATCGTCCTGGGTCTTGTCTTTGTTTTGAACGACCACCAGGCCTGAAGTGTACATAACCCGCAGAGCCGGATCGTTCAAGGTGAAGCCCTGGGTATCTTTGGCACTCGTCATGCCGTACCAGGTAAAACCCATGGGAATGGGTGCTTTGGCCGGTTGGGAAAAATAGAAGTAACCGGCGGCGGCCACGACGGCGATAACTAAAACACCGATCAATAGGGGTTTCTTGTAGGCGGAAAGCCAAACGAAGAGACGTCGCATAGGGGATCTCCTTATTGGGAATGAGCTAGAGTTACGGGGCTCATATTATCACTATAGGCTTAAGAAGTCAAATAAAAAGCCCCCGCGGGTGCGGGGGCTAAAAACATTATGGAACTACGGGCGGTTTGTCCAGGATCTTGGGGTCGAAGTTGCTCGGGAGAACGATCTTGGTATCTTCCGAAGCCGTGCCGGCCCGGACGATGCGGTACATACCGCGGGCTTTATCCAAGGCGATGCTGATCGGATGATCGTAAACGATCACCTGCGGTTCAACATACGTCGGGTGCAGCGAGCCGTCGGTTTCAATGCAGAGGACCCAGGTAGCGAGGGTGTTGCCGGAGGGATACAAGCCGTTCGGCTCCATCATAGCAACCACAGCGCCGGAGGAGTTGTAGTAAACCTGGTCGGGCGAGGTGAGCGAAGTGGAATAGGGAATGCCGTAGCCCTTGGAGGCACAGTAGTCGATGGGTTCGCCGGTGCCGTCACCGACCCAGACTGCCCAGGTGTTGGTCAACTTGGTAATGCGGAAGTCATAGATCGTTTGCACGATCCATCTCTCCCAACTGTAGGTATACACGTGCATCCGCTGGACTTGGTTGTATTGCTGCAACTGCCAGTCGGTGTCGCTTTTGTTCTGGGTGATACCGCTTTCGGTCGAACAGGCGGCCATGGAGAATAAAAGAACCAAAGCCAGGATCAGAAGAGAATACTTTTTCATTTTTCTCCTTGTCTTTGTTACTTGTAAATTTCGTTCGGATGGCTATCCAGGAAACCCTGGACATCCGAAGCGATCTCCGATTTGTCGAGCGAGCCGGCCAGAGCGTAGATCTGGTTCAAGTCACTCTGCATCTGGCCCTGGTAGCTTTTGGCTGTCACCTGGTCGGTCTTGGCGTACTCATTGTACTTAGCGGCCGCGCCGGCGTAGTCGGTGATCAGGGTGCGCATGGATTGGTTGGTGGTTTCGACGAAGGGCTGAGCGTGCTTGACGTTCTGGAACTGCTTGGTCAAGACTGCGCCTTGCAGGTTGTAGTAAACCAGCCCGCCGATGACGCAAAGGGCGATAAAGACCACCCCTATAACAAACAGCGAAAAAGACATTCCTAAAGTGCCTTCTACCCAGTCGCGCATGTTTCCTCCTAAAAGAGTTTGAATGTGCCGCGAAAATTTTCGCGTTTAACTAACTGGGAGATTGTAAACCTGCTAACCCATAGTGTCAAGCTATATGTAAAAAAAAGCCCCCAGTATTCGGGGGCTGTTGTGTGGTTATTTGTAAAGCCTGTAACAGGCGTGATCACCCTGATCAAAATAAACAGGGTTCTTTTCGGGGGTCAAACCCCAGATTTGATATGAAGTGGGTTCGGCCATCACTTTGAACACAGTCAGAGGGAATTCCTGTCCGTCTTCGGAGGAGACCCAAAAATAACTGCCTGAACCATCGAACTGGACGAAAAGGCTTTCATTTTCCCGGGATTTCAGCGACACTGTCCGGTTTATCCAGGTCGTAATGTCGACGTTTTCCTTGCCGACACAAACGGTGACAGGCAAATCCTTTGCCGGGTCTACAACCATGGCTGTACCGTATTCGGGAAAGGGGTGGTAGGGTTGAGTTAAGCCATAGAGATAGGCACCAAAAAGGAGTAGAGGGATTGCCAGTACACCAATAACCATCCAAACTTTTCGATTGAACATGGGGGACTCCTTGGAAAATAGGTTCGAATGTAAAATTACAAAGCCTATAAGAGCTTGCTCGTCCTCAAAAGATAACTGCGTTATCGATCTTTTCGGACTTGCGCTTCCTCTTATACGGGCGCCCATAATACATTTTGTATTATAGGCTGGTATAGTATCACTTTGAACCTATAATGTCAAGAATTGACATAAAAAGGCCCCCGATGAACGGGGGCGAAGAACTAACCGGTTATTTGGGTTTGTTGGCGAGGATCATCCAGATCAAGACGCCAACGACGCAAAGGTCAATGACAAGTCCGGGGACGACAACGGCCGCGGCGGTGGCTCCGCCCAAACCAGCCATTACCCCGAGAAGAAAACCGAGACCCATTCCGGAGAGGATCGGAATGAGACCAAGAGCCCAGGCGTGGCCGGCACGTAACAAACGGACACTGGCATAGGTTGTCAAAATGATCTCGATAACAAGTAACATGTTACCTCCTGGTTTTAAAGTACTTGAGTGATTGGCTCAAATCTGTGTGAGTATAGCATTCCGAATAAAATCTTGATTTAAAGGTAAAATACAGTCTGTGAAACTTTCCGAATTAATTAAGCGCGATGAGGCAAAGATAACTCCCGAAAATTTGGAGGAGTACCGTCGGATTTGGGCCAAAGAGATTGGAGGAATGCCGAAAAATTCCGACATTTGGCCATGTTTAACCAATGAAGAACTAATAAGACATTTAAGAACCAGAGAAGTAAGAACGCTTTCGGGGGTGGCACCATTCGCAGTGATGACCATGCCATTTTATTGCCCGGGTGAATGTACATATTGCCCATTGGAAGAAGGTATGCCCAAGTCGTATTTATCGGATGAGCCGGCGGCTCAAAGAGCCAAAAGACTAAACTTTGATCCGAGAGCTCAGGTGGAGATGAGACTTTCACAGCTTTCACAAACGGGTCACATTACCGACAAGATCGATCTAATCGTAGTGGGCGGAACTTTTAGCGTGTATCCTGAAGATTACAAGGTTGGTTTCTTTAAAGGAATGTTCGATGGTATCAATGGTTTCGAAAGTAAAAGTTTAGAAGAAGCTCAAAAATATAATGAAACCGCGCCTCATAGAGTAGTGGGAATTTCCGTAGAGACCAGACCCGACTGGGTAACCGAGGAAGAAGTTATTTTATGGAGAAAACTTGGGGTAACAAAAGTGCAGTTGGGAGTTCAGGCATTTGACGAAGAGGTAATGAAGAAAATAAAAAGGGGCCATAGCTTAAAAGCAGTTGCCGAGGCCACGCGGATGTGTCGAAATGCCGGTATAAAAATTTGTTATCACTTGATGCCAAATCTACCGGGTAGTTCTCCGGAAAAAGATATTGAGTCGGCGAGGATTATGTATGAAGATCCTAGATTTGGACCGGACTTTCTTAAGATCTATCCGGCGATGGTGATACCGGGGACGGAAATGTATGAACAATGGAAGAGGGGAGAATATAAAAGTTATAGCGATGAAGAATTGATCAAAGTATTAAAGAAGATCAAAGAAATGACTCCTAAGTGGACCAGGATAGACAGACTGGTACGGGACATCAGTAAAAAATGGGTGGCTTCAGGAACCCAGAAGACAAATTTGAGACAAATCATTCAACAAGAACTTAAAAAAGAAGGAAAGACTTGCCAGTGTATCCGTTGCCGGGAAGTGCGGGCGGGGATATACGATACAAAAGTGGAATTGGTGATCAGTGAAAGAGAGACTTTGGGGGGAAAGGAGTTGTTCCTGTCGTTTGAAACGGGAAATAAACTGTTCTCGTTACTAAGACTTAGATTGCCGGATGCCGGAGAGAAAATGCTATTCCCGGAACTCGAGGGATCGGCTATTGTCCGGGAAGTACATACTTTTGGTCAGGTCAGTGAGTTGGATACCAAGGAGACAGAAAAGTCGCAGCACCAAGGATTAGGTAAGAAACTGATGGCCAAGGCTGAGCAGATTGCTCGCGAAAGAGGATATAAGAAAATGGCGGTGATCTCGGCAATAGGGACCAGGGAGTACTACATGAAGCTGGGATACGAGCTTGAGGGAGGGTATATGGTGAAAGACTTGACTCAGAGCCTATAGTATGTTATGATTCGTGCGTAAGTTGCACTTAAACATACCTAAAGAGGAGGGCACAAAGATGCTCACTTTGACCAAAACCCAGCGCGTACACCTGGCCAGTTCCAAACGGGCCTTGAGAGTTTGTCTCCTGGCAGCCATGGAAAGCTTGGGTGACTTTGACTCACAGGCTTTTGTCACATTGAAAAAGCAGATTGAGTGGCACAAAAGTCTCCGTCCATTTGTTGAACATATTGCCAATGATCTGCTCGAGAGTTCTTCGTTCATCTGTGCCAGTCATGAGATCCCGATAAATGACGCCGGGTTTAAGATGTACGTCCATATTGAAAAGAACGGACGTCTTAAAGCATATATGCACGGCGACCAGAGATGGAATCATCCAGTTGCGTATCGCTACCTGACGGCCATGTTCAAGTTCTACGGTCTGCTACCCGATGACCGCGATCCCATCGATCTACCATAAACCCGTTGCCGGAGGAGAAACCCTCCGGCTTT
>DASVZW010000126.1:0-4660 GCA_036391475.1 Patescibacteria group bacterium
CGTCAAAGGTTTTGCTTGAGGCAGCGAGATAAGCGGCGGCGCAGGAAATGCCGACAGCGGACACCATTTCGTAACCGGGATTGGGGAGAACAAAGATCTGAGTGGGCACGCCTCCATCGATGTCGATGATACCGTCATCGCGGAAGTGGATGATCCGCCAGATGTTCTCACGGATATCGTGCGGGGCCTGGATGGTGACACGTTCTTTGCCAAAATCATAGAAAACGGAAGTACCAAAAGTGGGTTTCATTGCGACTCCTTTCAAAGAGCGAGGGGGTAAGACCTGGCTTGAGAGCTCAGGTTTAGTAGGTGAGGAAGAATATCACATTATAGGTTTATTGTCAATTGACCAATAAAAAACCCACCGGATGGTGGGTCTTTTAAAAGAACTAAGGGAGAATTATTTCAATTCAACTTTAGCACCGGCTTCCTCGAGTTTCTTCTTGGCAGCTTCGGCGTCTTCTTTCTTAGCACCTTCGAGGATGGTAGCGGGAGTCTTTTCGACCAAGTTCTTGGCTTCAACCAATCCTAGGTCGGTTTTGATCTCGCGAACAACCTTGATAACGGCGATCTTGTTGGCACCGGAATCGGTGACGACAACGTCGAATTCAGTTTTCTCTTCGGCGGGAGCGGCGGCGGCAGCAACAGCGGCGCCGGCGACGGCGACTGGAGCGGCGGTAACACCGAATTTCTCTTCGAGAGCTTTAACTAATTCAGCAACTTCCAAAACGGAAAGTTCACTGACTGAGTCGACGAGTTTTTGGACTTTGTCTGACATATTTTTTTATATGATTATTAATTGGCGAGACTTATGATAATTTGGCTTTCAAAGCTTCCAATCCGTAAACTAGATTTTGGATAGGAGCGTTGAGCTGACGGACCAAAGCTTGAGCGGGAGCTTGGAGTTGAGCCAAAAGTTTGGCCAAGAGTTCGTCTCTGGAAGGAAGTTTGGAAAGAGCGATGACATCGGCGAGGGAGATCATCTTACCGTCCATGATTCCGGACTTGACCTTGAGCTTGTCGTGATCTTCGGAAAATTTGACGGCGACTTTGGCACCGGCAACGGCGTCTTGACTAAAGAGAACAGCGGTAGGTCCTTGGAGTTTGTCGGCCAATGAATCGGCCAGGGCGGAGTCTTTTTCTTTAAGAGCCAATCTCAAGAGATTGTTTTTGGCCACCATAAAAGTGGAGTTTTGTTTGTCGGCTTCGTTACGTAAAGCGGTTTGCTCGGCAACGGTGAGACCGGCGTAATCGGTGAGAATGACGGCCTTAGAATCAGCTAGGGCTTTGGAAATCTCAGCCAGTTGGTGGATGTTTTTTTGGTTTGGCATGTTTTTGCTCTTAATATTAAAAAAGGCTCTAAATCCAAGTGAGCCTAATATTGGTTCTACCTGGGTCTTAGTGATCGCCCGGGGTCTTGGAACTAGGGGAATTATACAATAACAAGCGGTACTTGCAAGTAGTAGTGAGGTTTGATAAACTATGGGTTATTAATTTTCTGCAGTTATCTTCGCACAATAAAATTTAATTCTTTAGGAGGTATTGCTTTGCCACAGCTGGAAATTGTAAGGTTGCCTCACGACTTATACGAATTATTTGAGATCGTCCGTGCCTCGGACACCGGTTTGACCGAAGCTGAATTGAAAAAGAAGGCTCAGGCCAGTGGAATCAAGGAGCCGATGAAGCTATTTGGTCAGCTGGTTTCCCAGGGCTTGGCCAGGATCCAGGATAGAGACGATGAATTCAGAGAGAGACGGCTCAAGGCGACCAAAAAAGCATTTTTGGTTCGGGCAGACAAAATTTCGTAATTGGAGGTGGCAATGGTCGATGAAGCGCAGATGAACGTTCGTGTCCCCAAGGCTTTGAGAAAGCTCTTAGCCAAGGGTGATTCCGGTATGACCTGTCAGGATTTTTTTGAAGTCTGCCGCAAGGAAGATGGAGAACAAGAGCCTTTGTCGGCACTTAAAGAGCTTTACGACGCAGGATACGTCACCTACATCAAAGGTAACCCATTGAAGGTACGTTTATCCGCAATGTAATTTCAAGTATTAATATTCTACCCGGGAGGAGCCGAGATGAACGTTGACAGCAGTATGTACGAACTGAACAAGTATCAAGGCGAAAATCTTAAGACCGATACTTTGATCGAAGAGCCAGTTGAGGTTGTCCGGGTCAAGGCGGGTAGTTACGTCAGAGTTCCTCTGTCGATGCTTTTGGAAGCAACCGAGATCACGTATCAGGGAACAAAACCGTATATCCACGCCGAGGATGATGGGCAACTTAACCTGATCTTGACGATGCCTCAGAACACCACCCTAAAGGTAAAATTCCTGTCCGAAAGCCGAGGGCAACTCGGGCATAAGACGAAGTTAATTTATTCTTAATTGGTATTTGGCCCCGCTAACAAGCGGGGCTTTTTTTGTAAAAAATAGACTTAGAGTGAAATATAAGAGCTAGCTCTCTCTTCCATTACAGAACAGACTTGACATGACCATTTGACATTATAACTTTGAAAAGAGTAAAATATGGGATGTTTGAAGTACCTTAAAAGGCTCCAATAAAAAATCATTCTCTCGAGTGGAGGTTATTGTATGGATGAATCGAAATTTCAGTCCTGGTGTAGCGCCAAGTCCGTGCCTGACGGTGTCAGTGCCGAACTGAAAAAGGCCTTATCTTCGTTGGGGGCAAAGGGTGACGGTATTCTGGACATTATTGTCAATGAAGATTGTTCTTTTGCCAAGGCGATCCGTATTCTAAGCCAGCAGCAGGTGGATATCGCCCCGATTATTACGGCCTACAAAAAGAATATCGTACAGGTTACGGGCAGCCCAGCGGGCGTTATGTCTCCAGCTGCTCCGGCAGAAGCTTCTCATTCTGAAGAGCAAGCCGAAGCTCCGCAACCTAAAGCCGGCCGAAAGTTCCCCGGGCTGGGTAAGATCTTCGGATCTAAACCAAAAAGTCAGGGCGTCGGTCCGGTGGTCCGGCCTGCGAAGACCGGTAAGAAGCTAAATATGCGCTTCGTCCTCATCGGTATCGCAGTGTTGATCGTGGTGATCGCGGCTGGCGCCTTTATGACGCTCGGCCCTGGTCATTCACAGAGCAACAGTTATGTATTGCCAAACGATCCCGCCTCGACGGCTACGCCTCAAACCGTAGCACCACAGGTGGATGCGAATGGTAACCGGATACAGTGGTTTTCCGTCAAACAGGATAAACTGGACAGCTCTCAGCCGTTCCTGGTTAAGCCTGCCGACTTTAACGATTTCATCAACCACTTGCCTTGGCGCTGGTTGCTCTGGCTGCTTTTCTTTATCCCGATGCTGTCGCTCTTGGCTCAGGACCGTTTCGCTTCGAGCGAACGGACCGATCTGAAAACGGTGGCACTGTCCCTGGGTTTCCTGTTCGCATGCATACTTTTCGCCGACCCCCTCGCCAACGTATTTCACTGGGTATCGGTACAGATCGGGCAACCGATCGATGTCCCGGTATTCTGGGTGAACTTGCTGGGGATCGCGGTGAACCTTTCCGGTCAGTGGGCAGCTACCCAGAGCGGGAAGAAAGACTACTCGGCTTTTGCCATCGGCGGTCTTTTCATCACCGGAGCTCTATTGATCTGGTGGAACCCCGCAAACCTGTTGGTGATCATCTTCGGCGCCGCCTTTATGGCCGCCGGGATCGCCTTAGAAGCTCACGAAATGAACCGGACCCACCAGGGTGGCTCCGCCGTTATCGTCGCAATTTTGATGTTGTTGGTCTTTGCGGCGGCAATGGGCGTTTGGCTACTCTTCTGCTGGGCGATCTCTTTCGCCCCGGCCCCAACGGCCGAATGGCAGATCAAGGTGTTCGGATTCGTGGTTTGGGCACTGGTTTCCAGCCAGTACTGGATGAGCGGTATCGTTGGTTTGGGCGTAGCCTACGCTTTGGGGGATATGATCAGCTCGGCAATAATGTCGCCCAGGCGCCCCGGTTCACGGATGGCAGATAACTACCCCGACCAGGCCGACCGCGAAAAACGGCTGGACGTCAACGCTCGCTTTGATGCAATGGTTTTTAGTTTGATGTTGTTATATCCGATCGCCGTGTTGGTTTGGGAAGCGATCAGGATGTTCGGAGCACGCTAATTGGAGCCTAATTAAATATCTGTGATGGAAGATCATCTTCCATCACAGGATTTTTTTAAGACAATTTCTAAAAGTTGTTTTAAAAAAGTCAGAATCTCAAAATTACTTACTGACTGCAAGTACCTTAACTTTTTTTCAATCTTACACAAGTCCAAGGAGGTAATATGGCTAAAAAGACAGTTCTGTCGACAGGGAAGGATGTTGCCGCACAGATTAAGCGCAATGATCCCAACCTTCATGATGCTGCTCTGGGTGTAGCCCGAACAGTAGTTTCTCAGTTTAGTGATGCGATCAAGACTTTCTCCGATAAAGGTGATGTTGGGAACGCCATCAATTCGACTGCGCCCGGCATTCTCAAGAATTCCGAAATGATTCTTCCTCCCGTATCACCATTATCGATGGGCGAACGTGCATCCACGAATATGGACATGTTTTTTGCCTTACTTGATTCCAGCTTTACGGCTAGTTTGGGCGACTTCCAGCATCGTCTGGTTATGTCCAAGCTCGAAGAACAGGTTGAACTTTTGCGGAGCTTTACG
>DASVZW010000127.1:0-2709 GCA_036391475.1 Patescibacteria group bacterium
ATGGGTTTTGTCAAAGAGATCACCGAACTTTTGTCTTTTGTTCCCAAGGAGCGTCAGACTCTTCTGTTTTCAGCCACAATGGATCCAAAAATCGAAAATATTGCTCTAAATTTCATGTCGGAACCTGTAAAGGTTTCCGTAAAAAACGGAGCTACTTCGGGAAATGTTGAACAAAAAATCATTAGAGCCAGTGGTAAAGCCAACAAGATAAATACTTTATGTACCCTACTTTCAAAAGACGAATTCCAGAAGGTCTTGGTCTTTGGAAGAACAAAATATGGGGTCGAGGAGCTATCACAAGACCTGATAAAGGCCGGTATTAATGCCGGTGCCATCCATGGTGACAAAAGACAAAGCCAGCGTGAGCAGGTACTGCGTCTGTTCAAATCCGACAAAATTAAGGTCTTGATCGCCACCGATGTTGCTGCCAGAGGTATTGACGTCAAAGACATTACCCATGTCATCAACTACGATCAGCCAAATACTTACGAAGACTACATTCACCGTATCGGCCGTACCGGTAGAGCCGGAAAAACCGGGATTGCGCTTACCTTCGTCGACTAAGGATTCTCAAGTAGTACAATATAGGTCTATCGCACCTTAAACTAGAGGAGGCAATATGTGGCATCCAAACATGTACCGCCAGGTGATTAATTCCTTGCTGGATAACGATCTTTACGCCTTTACCATGTCTCAGGCTGCTTTAAATCAGTATCCTGATGTAGTTACTGAAGATTCCTTAATAATACGTAAACCCATCGATTTTCCCCCGGACTTTGGTCTGGAACTGCAACACCAGATCGACTTAATGTCGAACTTGGTAGTTTTTAAAGAACAGGCCGAATTTTTAAAAAGAAAATGTTATTACCTCAAAGCACCCTTCATCGACTGGTTTAAAAACTATCAGTTTGATCCTCGAGAAGTTTCCGTCACCCAAGAAGGCAGTAAACTCGAAGTAAAAATTCACGGAAAATTCTGCCGGACTGTATTTTGGGAAACACCTTTGATGGCCCTTATCTCTGAGCTCTACTACATGATGACTAAACAAGTTCCTGATCCATTCTATATTCAAAGAGCTGAGGAAAAGGGAGACTTTTTACGGATGATCGGAGCCCGTTTTTCGGAATTTGGCACCCGTCGCCGTTTTTCCTGGGAAGTCCAGAAAAATGTCTTAAAAGCCCTGATTGAAACGGCCGGATTATCTTCCGATAATGGAGTCCTTAACGGAACCAGTAATGTCCAGTTGGCCATGGACTTCGATCTGACACCAATGGGAACCAATGCTCACAAATGGTATCAACTTCATCAAGGTCTATTCGGCATTCGGATGGCCAACCGCATGGCTCTTGAGTCATGGCAAAGGGAATTCGATACCAGATTAGGCATTGCTTTAACCGATACTTTTACCACCGACGAGTTTCTACTATCGTTCGACCGCCACATGGCCCTGCTTCACGACGGTGTCCGCCAAGATTCGGGTGATGTCTTTGAGTATGCAGACAAGATCATTGATCATTACCTGTCGGTAAACATCGATCCTGCCAGCAAAACCATCTTATTCTCCGACTCTTTAAATTGCGACATGGTCGATTTGATCACTTCGTATTGCAGGGGAAAAATTAAATGCGCTTTTGGCATTGGGACATTTCTCTCCAACGATATTCTGAATGTTGAACCACTAAGAATTGTGATCAAACAAATCGCCGTTTATTTACCAAGTGGACGGAGGATCTTCACTGTTAAGATCTCGGACGATCCTGGGAAAGCCTCCGGTGATCCCACCGCACTCGCCCACGCCAAATATGAACTTGGTCTTTAAGTACTCTGCACCCCACCCGGGGTGCTTTTTTGTTTTATCATATGATTATATGGAGATAACTCAAATAAAACTTGGTGGTTCGTTAATAACTGATAAATCCAAACCCTATACAGCCAAAATCGATACGATTAGACGCCTTGCTAAAGAGATCAAGAAAGCCAAGACCGAAAATCCTGAACTAAATTTTATTGTCGGTAATGGAGGCGGCTCGTTTCCTCATACTAGCGCGGCTATCTATGACACCGCCAATGGTTATCATGATGAAAAGGGGCAATATGGTTTTTGCCTGGTTCAACATGATGCGGCCACAATAAACAGAATATGCGTGAAAGAGTTTGTAGAAGAGGGGATAGATACTATTTCGGTTTCTCCCAACAATATCATGATCACCGACAACAAAGAAGTTACTTCGATATATCTAAAAACCATCGAAGAATTGCTGGAGCGGAAGATCATTCCTATGGTTTACGGTGATACCCTTCTCGATATTACCCTGGGTAGCTGTATATTTTCCTGCGATCAAGTAATGTCGGCCCTTCATTCCTATCTGGAACCGGAAAAATTCCAAGTTATAAAAATAATTTCTATCGGTGATTTTCCTGGAGTATTGGATGAAAATGAACAACTGGTGAAGATGGTTGACAAAAATATATACAATCAGTTGGTCTCTACCGGAGCCTTAAAATCCAGTTCCCTTACCGACGTTACCGGTGGAATGAAGGCAAAATTGGATGAACTGATGAAACAGGCCGAATCCGGCATCGAAAGCTTGATAATCGATGGAAACATTACCGACAACTTATACAACGCCCTGTTAGGAAAGCCATATTCAGGTACTCTTATCAAGATCTAAAACCACTCATTATCCTTATTATTTAGATAATAAATCT
>DASVZW010000128.1:0-3822 GCA_036391475.1 Patescibacteria group bacterium
AGTCATCCAGATAGATCGAGTTCAGGTTACTGTTATAGATCTGGACTTTGCCCGGAGAGCGCAGGGTGAAAAAGATAAAACTGGCACCTTCTTTGCTCTGAGCCTCGGGATGGACGCAGATAGTGCCGCTATCCAGTCTGACATTTTGGTTCAAGGAAAATTGAAATTTTCCTTCGGTCGAGGTCAACCGGTAGTGGGTCCGAGGTTCAAGAATTGTGTTTTTGATCCCAGATACGACGATATCATTCGTGCTCATAACGGCTTTTCCTTAAAGCTGTTTGAAGATGGATATGTAGGCTTCGAACAAATTTGAAAGTACAGGGCCTATAATATCACTACGTGGCTAAAATGTCAAAAAACCGCCCGGGTGAGGGGCGGTGTGTTGCTAGCCCAGCAAGAAAGAGCCGAGCATGGAAAGAATATTGATGACTAGCCAGACAATGACCCAGGGGCCGGCTTCGGCGTTGAAGGCAATGGCCATGGCCACGGCGGTAACCAGTTGGATAACGCGGAGGAAGCCAAGGTACACGAGGGTACCGCAGCCTTTTTCCGAACCGGAGCTGGTGAAGAAAACAAAGCCGGCCAAAACGAAAAAGGCGGCGGAGATCCATGCCCAGGGGGTAATCATGGAGGAAAGACCGGCAGTGGTCATCGGCATGCCCATCATGGCTGCCACAACGATTAAGACGATGATCTGAAGGAATCCCATTATTGTTTCTCCTTAGGAACTAGGTCTGTTTGTGAAGGAACGATGGAGCCTATAATATCACAAGTGTGCGTAAAAGTCAAGTAGGAACGTGTATTATTAAGTAATGAAGATCTGGAAATTCCTCAAAAATAAGCTCAAAAATGTCGGTCCGGGGTTCGTCACCGGAGCAGCCGATGACGACCCGAGCGGGGTGGCCACCTATTCTATTGCCGGAGCCCAGTATGGATACCGTTTAAATTGGCTGACCCTATTTTTGGTGCCGGCAATGATATCAATCCAAGAAATGTGCGGCCGGATCGGAATGACCACCGGTAGAGGTTTGGCAGGAGTAATTAAAAAATATTACTCCAAAAGACTAATGTGGTTTGCCGTGATCTTATTGATGGTGGCTAACGTAATTAATATTGGGGCAGACTTGGGGATCATTGCTTCCAGTTTAAATATGTTGTTTGGATGGAATGTCCAGATCAGTTTGGCTTTGACGGCTCTGGGGATCGTGTTGATCGAGATATTTGTCTCGTACAAAAGATATTCAAAGTATCTAAAATGGCTGGGATTAACGCTCTTAGTCTATGTGGTGACCGCTTTTACGGTGAAACAAGATTGGGGCCAGATAGTTAGTTCGACCTTGATCCCGAAGATCGATCTAAATATGACGTATTTAATGACTATGGTGGGCTTTTTAGGAACGACGATTTCGCCATATCTATTTTTCTGGCAGGCATCGGAAGAAGTTGAAGAAGCCATTTCCAAAAATAAGATAGTCGATTTTAGAGAGGAACCGGTGGTTAAGAAACGAGAAGTAAGGAGAATGGGATTGGATACAGCCGTAGGAATGGTGTTTTCCAATTTAATGACTTTCTTTATTATTTTGACAACAGCGGCGACTTTACATGTAAATGGAATTTTTGAGATCGAGACTCCGCAACAAGCCGCGATGGCACTCAAACCGTTGGCGGGCGACTTTGCCTACTGGCTCTTTGGTATTGGAGTGATCGGTATTGGTCTGCAATCAATACCGGTGTTGGCCGGATCCGTAGCTTATGCAACTTCCGAAGCATTGGAAATGAGCGAAGGACTTTCAAAGAAATTCATGCAAGCGAAAGGGTTTTATCTGGTCTTGGCATTGGCCACTATGACGGGTGTGGCGATAAACCTTTTAGGAATTAACACAATTAAGGCCTTGTATTATGCGGCCATCGTTAATGGAGTAGTGGCGGTACCTTTAATATTCATCATCATCAAATTGGCTTCAGACGAGAGAATTGTTGGAGAATACAAAACAAGGAACGGATGGCGTTATGTCGCCTGGGCAACGTTCTTTTTTATGGCTTTGTCGGTCATCATGATGATCGTAAGTTTGATCAGGTAATTTTTTTAAATTGAACAAAAAAGATCCAGTAGACAAAGGTGTTTTTTTGGTCTAACTTATTCTAATGACAGAACAAAAATTCGATAGCAAGTTCCACAAAATGTATGTCGGAGGAGAAGGAGAGGTGATAGAAACGCCACTTCACACCACAACGTCAATAGAAATACAACCAAGAACCCTGGAAGATATTTTGGAGGAATACCGTAGGTATGTTAATGATCCTAAAGCAGAGTTACCGGAGATAGTCCTTACCGAATTAAGAAAACTAGGTAAGATATAGCCTATGGAAATACTGAAACCCTTCGTTGTGATTGAAGGAGGGTCGGGCAGCGGTAAGACTACAGCAATAAAAGGAATTACTCCTTCACTTGAGGATTGGAAATTTTTTAGAGAACCCGGCGGCACGGATTTTGGTGAGTTGATGCGAACGGCCGTTCAAGAAACTCATGGGATAGAAATTGATCCTATGGCGGCATTTATGGCGTATAGCGCAGCGAGAGCCAACTTAATAAATACCGAGGTCTTGCCCATACTAAAAGGTCTGAAGGATGGTAAGGGGGTATTGTTGGATAGATATTGGTATAGCAGTTACGCATATCAAGGGACGGAAAAAGTCGATAAAAATGTCATCAGAAAAATCAGTGAGATGGCGACCGGAGGAGTCGAACCAAGGTTAGTACTGCACTATGACCTAACACCGGAGTTGGCGATATTGAGGAAGAAGGGATGTACCGATATCGACAGATACGATATGAAGGAGTTGTCCTTTCATGCCAGAGTGAGAGAAGCCTACTTGGAACTGGCTTATCAGCTAAGGGACCATTGGAGAGTGATCGATGCCTCACAGTCAAAAGAGAAAGTACTGGTAGACTCGCTGGCCGCTTTAGCGGAGTTTGGAATTATAAAGATTTAGGATATTTTAAGAAGCCTATAGTCTTGACTTTGTGGCTGTTTTGTGGTATCTTACTGCCTATTACGCCTACGTGCGTTTACCCCTAACTGCAGCTTATCTGCTGCATCACGCCGCACCTTAAACGGAGGAATGAATGACAGATTACGTTATGGTATGGGATTGCCACTATTGTGGCCATACCGGCATCATGGGCTATGAGTATGATTGCCCAGGATGCGGGAAGCCCCGGTCCCGGGGTGTGACCTTTTATGATCCGCCGACACCGATCATCGCCACCTCAGAACAGATGGAGAAGATGGGCGGCCAGGATCCGAACTGGTACTGTGAGCACTGTGACTCGGGCAACAAGCAGTCCAACGACAAGTGTTGGAAGTGCGGTGCCCCGCGTGGTAGCTCACCGGACAATGAACAGTACAATTACGAAGAAGGAAAAGATAAGGCCTACTCGGAAGATGCGGCAAACAGGCTCCAGGCAACCGTAGTTCCGATACAACGTGAGCGCCGGCCTGAGGCGACCGATGATCCATATAATCCGCCGACGTCGACCGTTAGAGCCCATGACCATATGGACCCGGACCTGCCGCGCTTTTCGAGCTCTACGGGTACCTACCAGAGTGCCTATGGAAGTGCTACCGAGTCCGAAGGGTCACCACTGAAGAAGTACGGCATCATCGGTGGCTCTTTGTTGGCCGTGGCGCTGGTGATCTTCGCCATCTGGTTCTTTGGGTTCAACACCCACAAGGTTGATGCACATGTTACCGGCTTTGCTTGGAACCAAAGTGTGTCGATCGAAGAATACCAGACCTTCCATGAGCAAGGCTGGTCTTG
>DASVZW010000129.1:0-1678 GCA_036391475.1 Patescibacteria group bacterium
CGGCTTTATTCTTCAGGATCAATTCCTTTTCACCGGTACGGTGGGGGAGAATATCGCCTACGGTAATCCCACTTATTCTGTTTATTCCAAAGACAAACTGGAAAAAGAGCTTGAAGAACTTGATCTTTCGATTCTAGTTAAAAAATTTGAAAATGGTCTGGATACCATGGTTACTCCCAACACCGAGTTGATCAGCTTGGGACAAAAACAATTGATCTCTTTCCTCCGGGCCATTATCCGCAAGCCGGAACTTCTGATTATGGACGAAGCTACGGCGAACATTGATACTATTACCGAGGCTTTATTACAAAAGATCATCGACAAACTTCCCGAAAATACTACCAAAGTGATCATTGCTCACCGGTTCAATACCATTAAAAATGCCGATGAAATATATTTTGTCAATGAAGGCAAAGTTATCTCAGCCGAATCCTACGAAAAATCGCTTGAGTTGATCAAACAATCTAAAAGAAAATCCTAACTACCAAGGATGGCAGGGGAAAAATACCAAGGATCCGGGATGTGTCCTTAGCTTTGTGATCAAAAGATCTGAACCTTCTTGGAAGATCACAATATCCGTCTCTTCCAGTTCTTCTTTTCCATATTGTTTCTCAAACCGGAATTGGTTTACGGTCAGCGTATCTGCACCAAAATTGCATTTTTCATAAAATCCCCTATTGCTTGGTATACAAAAACCGATACCGGTCTTATCATTTTTCGACAAATGATCACTAATGGCTTTTAATAGTTTCCTTCCGTATCCGGAACCTTTTTTCAAGGCTACGATACCATTGATACCCATGACCGAATATTTTTGATCTTCGAATACAACTCCATCAATAGGGAATAATCTGCCGGTGGCTACTAGCTCATTTCCCGATAAAACATTAACAAATAGAGAATCTTTGATATTTTCCATCTCCAACGGTGGATCGCCAAATTCATTAAACCTGGCCTGATTAATTTGTTTTAGTAAATCCTCCGATAAATTTATTCCTAATGTAATTTCTGTAGACTCCATAACTAACATTGTAACCAATAAAAACTCACCTTGCGGTGAGTTAAGTCGATCACTATTCTTCTGGTTTTGGTTTTTTAATTTCTCTATAAACAGTAATAGCCGCCTCCGGACATACGATCGCGCAAATGGCACAGCCGGTACAACCTTCGGCGATGAGGTGAGCCGGATGATAACCTTTTGCAGTTATGTTCTCGGAATCAATACCGAGAACATGTTGTGGACAAGCTCCTATACACAGTTCACAGCCTTTACAAAAATCTAAACTAACCACTATCCTGCCTTTAAGTGGCATAGCCCTCCTTTTATAGATAGAAATCAAAGTTCCGTTAAATCAAGATTATATCTCTCAAAAGTATTAATATATAAATATGGCCGTAAATAACGTCAACATAAATATCGATTTTTCAAGTATTGCCAACGTTTTTTCTCAAATCGTGGCTAGAATGGGTCATCTCTCAACACCGGATGTTCTCTTCATCATTGTTTCTTTTGTGCTGCCCCCGCTGGCAGTCTTTCTCAAAGTAGGCATCTCCGCTCATTTTTGGATCAACATTATTCTTACGGTTTTAGGCTGGGTACCTGGGGTAATCCACGCTCTTTGGGTGGTGCTGTTTTTGTAAATAGATGATATTGGGTAAAGAAATATTTTATTGACTT
>DASVZW010000130.1:0-5469 GCA_036391475.1 Patescibacteria group bacterium
TTTAGCCTCAAATGTGGTAATATCATGGCTGTTCTAACTTCGTACATTCAAATGGAGGATAACCATGAAGTGTAGTTGTGGAAAAGCTCTCTTGCCGGGCGCTAAATTCTGCAGTGAGTGTGGAGCGAAGGTCGAAGCCCTGCCCACCACGCCTGCGATCGTGCGCCAGTATCCGGTCAAAAAGGTGTCGATAAACACCGTTTTTGCCCATGTTGTGTTCAATGAGGTAGTGGGCGATCAGACGACAATCGAGATCGATGGAGATGAAGAGATGAAACAGGCTCTGGCCATCGGTGTCGATGAAGACGCCGTGATCATCAGAGGCGAACTGCCGGGTGTGACCATCCGGATGAATCCGTTCTCGGTTCAGAAACGAAACGGTGAAATCTGGGTGAATGGGGTGTATATGGATCCTGCCAGAAGACTGGAGATCAAAATCTCTGTGCCTGCAGGTTCGTCGATCTGGATTAACCGTTATACCGTAGGTGATATGGTTTTTTCCGGAGTCTTTACCGGGGCGATGATCGACAATTCGAGCGTTTGCCTAGTCCGGGGAAAAACTTTCAATAACCTGAATCTAACATTATCGTCATCCGGTGGCTTCTACGCGGAACGAGTGACCGAATATCTGGAACTGGATGCCAGTGCGTCGGGCGATGCCGATATGGAAGAAGTCATGGCCGACGCGAAGGTCTATCTCTCCGGGTCGGGCGATTTGACCATGTCGGTATTCAATGGTTCGCTGTCGGCATCACTAAGCGGCAGCGGAAATGTGAGTATCGATGATGGGAAGGTTGAGCTGTTGAGTGCGCGCTTATCCGGATCCGGTGATCTTTCAGTCGACGGCACGGTAGTGAAGGCGGTATTAATTTTGTCCGGTTCCGGCGATGTGGAGATCGATACCTGTGTGAATAAGCCGGAAAAAGATGTAAGTGGATCCGGCGATGTAGATATCGAAAACAAACTTTGGAAGAAGGTCCTCTAATTTAGAAATGGCCCAGGCGAAAGCCTGGGTTTTTTAATGTTTTTGTTGTGTTGACAGAGAAATATATTTCAACTATATTGTTTTATTAGTAGATTATTAGTATATATTTAGTAATATGTTAGGTATAACTCCAAAACAAAAAGAGATACTAGAGTACGTCGAGGAATATTACAAAACTAATCATTTTTCACCAACACTTGAAGAGATCGCAAAGAAATTTAAGAGAAGTAAACCAACAATACACCAGTATATTAAGACTTTAATCGATAAAGGGAGGTTACAGCAGAACAGCTCGGGGGCACGAGGAATTATGCCGATCACCCAAAGTGCAAATTTGACTGAGAAGAGAAAATTTAAGATCGGAATCATTGGATACGGATTTGTCGGACAGGCAGTGGAGTATGGCTTTTCAAATCACGAGATACATATTTATGACAAGTACAAGAATTTTGAAACGTTAAATGAGGTGGTAGAAAAATCGGATTATATTTTTGTTTGTTTGCCGACTCCGATCAAAGAAGACGAATCGGGAATCGACTTGTCGATAATGAATGAAAATATCGATAGTTTAGCCAAACTGACCAAAGGAACCGACAAGATCATTATCATCAAATCGACAGTGGTGCCGGGAACGACACAAGGATTTATTGATAAGTATCCAAAAAGCCTATTTTGTTTTAATCCCGAATTTCTTAGAGAAGCCTCATTTTTACAAGACTTTGTAAATACGGACAGAATTATAATTGGTGCCACCAACGATCAAGTTTCCCGAAGAGTGGCAGCTATGTATCAAGCAGTATTACCTCTAGCACCGATTTTTATGACCGATCCGACAACTGCCGAGATGGTGAAATATATGGCGAATTGTTTCCTGTCGACCAAAGTAATATTTGCCAATGAAATGTATGAAATTTGTGAAAAGCTAAAAATAAAGTATGAAGAAGTTAAGAAAATGGTGGTGGCAGATAAAAGAATTTTAGATGGTCATTTGGATATTACTTCATTAGGTGGGTTCGGAGGAAAGTGCTTCCCGAAAGATCTATTGGCTTTGAGAGCGATGGCGAAAGGAAAAGGAGTCGATACCAAGATCTTGGATGCGGTTTGGGCAAAGAATCTCAAAGTGAGAAAGGTCAAAGACTGGGAAGAAATCCCTTTTGCCGTTTCACCGGCATTTGGAAACAAAAACTAAGAGTTTATTCCTCTTCAGTTTCATTATTAACAGGAAGTCCATTGGGCCAGCAATGTGAGCGGAAGTCACATCTTACACAGTGGGTGTAATCGGTGGTTCTCTCAAAGTTAAGAGAACGGATACTGGCCATGGTTTCCCGGATGATCTTTTTGAGACCTTCAACTTCTTCGGGAGTAATAGCAAATTTTTCCTGATGAAAAACTCCGCTCTTTGATTCAACAAAATCAAGCATGGTTTCTTTGACCTTATATTCGAAAGACCTATCAAGATCGGCAAGGAGTTGATAGAAGATCAGTTGGCGTTTATAGGCACCGTCGGAATTTTTGGTGAGGCCTTCGATCTCATTTCTGGATTTGGGTTGGCCGGTTTTGTAATCGACGAAGCGGACACGTTTTTCTTCTTTGTTGGTGAGATCGATACGGTCGGCTTTACCGGTAAGAGGGATATCATCCAAAAATATTTGTGAGGTAAGGGATTTACCAAAGTTCTTCTCGGTAAAGATGGCGGGGGTAAAAGTTTTTTCGTAATAGTCGTAATAAGCCGAAAGAACCCGTTGGCCTTTTTCGAGATAGTTCTTCATATCGGCTTCGGTAAGAACCTCTCTGTGCAAAGCGGCTTTGAAATCTTTGACGAATCTTTCTTTATCCTCTACCTTACCGGTGTTCTTTAAATCAAGATAAAGATTTTCCAGGGCGGAATGAACGGCGGTTCCAAAGCACATCGGAGGAGCTTTGGTTCTCGGGATTTTGTAAAGATTATCCAATTTAAATTTGTAAGGACAGTTGAGGTAAGAATTTAAAGAGGTTGGAGATAATTTAAAATCTTTGACCAGTTCTTTGAGATATTCTTTTTCGCCTTCTACCAGGACGGGCCCTGAAGGAATGGCCATAAGGCTGCCCAAGATCTTGTCGGCTTTTTGATTATATTTACTGACTTTTAGATATTTAAGATTTGCCTTGGGAAGGTCAGTGAGGAACATGGCCGGGAAGATCATTTTCTGGGATTTGGGATATTGAGTAGAACCGGTGAGATAAAGATCACGTTTGGCACGGGTTATGGCGACGTAAAAAACACGGCGTTCTTCGGCATTTTTGTCTTCTTTATCGATATCTTCCAAAGAAATAATTCCAGGAGGAAGTTTGATCATTTGTCTTTTAGAAACATTGCCCCAGTGAGTGTCGGCGAACCGATAAATGAAGACTGTTTTCCATTCCAGGCCCTTGGCTTTAAATGCAGTGGTAAGGGTGACGGCATTTTGATCGCTGACAATGGGAGTTTCTTCCATTTTTAGACCGTTGTCGGCCATGATCTTCAGATTTTCCATGTAGTCAAACAGATTAAGTCCGGGGAAGGCGGCAGCCTGTTTTTTAACATCATCAAATAGAGTACCGAAACGATTTAGTTCCAGAATAGGTTGTTTTTGAGAAAGAATATAGTTGAGTAGTCCTGATTCCTGAAAAATAATTTGGAACATCTCAGGGACGGTATGAACGGTAGCCTTACTATTCCAAGAAAGAAATAGATCGAATATCTCAATTACTTTGGTATCTATTTCCGGACCGGCGTCCATGAGTGTATCAACGAAGGATTCCCGCCTTTGATGAGCCAACCGGGAAATTTTTAAGACAGAAAGAGTTTTTAGCTGGAAGTAGGGATAGTTAAGGACAATGAACAGATCCAGATCATCAAGGGCTTTGGGAAGAGAGGTAACGAGGTTTAGAATTTTTAAAAATTGAGAGACCAAAGGAGTGGAGAGAATATCAACTCCGCCCTCGAGTCGATAAGGAAGTTTTTTTGTCTTGCATAAATTTACGAGGTTCTCGATGTCGGCATTATCTTTGGTGATGACCGAAAAGTCTTTATATTTTGCTCCGGCTTTGACTTTTCTTTTTATGGTATCGACAATGAATTCGTCTTCCAGTACCGGAGAAGAAAATTTGGCAACTTTTATCGGGAGATCTTTTAGATTGGTGGTAGATAAAAGGGGTTCTTCGTTGAGTAATTTAGCCGAGGAGTCGAGAAGGGTTTTGGTGGAGCGGTAGTTTTTGTTGAGAACTATCTTTACATTGGAAGGAAATCTTTTTTCAAATTCCAAAACATTTTCTTTGGATGCACCCTGAAAACGGAAGATACTTTGGTTAGGATCACCAACAACAAAAACATTAGCCCGGTCACCCCAGTAGCTGGAAAGAGAAAAGAGTAACCTGTTTTGGGAACTGTTGGTGTCCTGATATTCATCGGCCAATAAATATTGGAATTTTTCTTGATAGGAAAGTAAAAAATCCTGATCCGATTCGAAGGAGTCGACGACCCAGTTGATCATATCGTCAAAATCAAAACGTCCATGCTCAGTCAGTTTCTTTTGATATTTTTCGTAGACAATTAAAAGTTCAGAATTTTTACCGACAAGGGTTTCTTTTTCTTTGAGGGCAGTCTTTTTAAGTTCATCTTTTTCAATATCGAATTCTTCGGTGAGAATATTGACCAGCTGGCGGTATTTTTCGACGGTATAGCCTTCGCGTTTTAGGTCGGAAATGGCACCGAGAATATACTTAAGATAATAGGTGGGGTCATTGGCCGGCTTAAGAAGTGTAAAACTTTCCTGTTCCAAGATCTCTTTGATTATTTGAATTTTTTCCAGTTCGGTAGCGGTGGCCAATCCACTAGGTTTACTAAATCTTTCCGGGTTTTCGGCAATGACATCGGCACAGAAAGCATGATAGGTACCAACCTTAATATAATAGCCGTCTTTGCCAATGAGTTTTACCAGACGTTCTTTCATTTCTTTGGCAGCGGCGTCAGTGTAGGTGAGAGCAAGGATCGAGGAGGGGTCGGTGTCGGTCTCTTTGAGGATATTGGCTATTCTGACAGTGAGGACTTGAGTTTTACCGGTACCCGGACCAGCAAGTACCAGGACAGGACCATCAATGGTGTCAACGGCCTTTTTCTGAGATTCGTTTAATTTTTGGTAAGCTTCATCAAATTGAGGAGTGGTTTTAGGCATGTATAAGTATTGTATATCCGAAGGTACTTTGTTTAGGAAACATATTAATTTTTGGTTGACTTTATTGTATTAATTGTTACATAATAAACTAGAAGGTTTTACTATTTTGAGCAACAGAAAGGTGGTGAAGATCTATGAAGTATATGATGGAATGCCCGATGTGCCATTACATGTTGAACGTGGATGCCGATGACGACATGGAGGCAATGACAAAGATGAAGGATACGGGAGGCAAACACTTAATGGAAATGCATAAAGATGCCCCACCAATGTCAGATGACGATATGGAGA